>JAGRMU010000073.1:0-1173 GCA_020441165.1 Sedimentitalea sp. | reverse complement strand
CTGCACACCGGCCGCCGCCCCTCGCCGCGCGACATGTTCGAGGACGTCTTCGCCGAGATGCCGCCGCACCTCATCCGCCAGCGCCACGAGGTGGGGTATTGAGATGACCCGGATGACCATGGTCGAGGCGATCCGCGATGCCCATGATGTCGCCATGGGCCGCGACGAGCGGGTCGTCGTCTTCGGCGAGGATGTGGGCTATTTCGGCGGCGTGTTCCGCTGCACCGCCGGGTTGCAGAAGAAATACGGCGCCGCGCGCTGCTTCGACGCACCGATCAGCGAAAGCGGCATCGTCGGCGCCGCCATCGGCATGGCGGCCTACGGGCTGCGCCCCTGCGTCGAGATCCAGTTCGCCGACTACATGTATCCGGCCTACGACCAGATCGTGTCCGAGGCCGCGCGCCTGCGCTTCCGCTCGGCCGGGCAGTTCACCTGCCCGATCGTGATCCGCATGCCCACCGGCGGCGGCATCTTCGGCGGCCAGACCCACAGCCAGAGCCCCGAGGCGCTGTTCACCCATGTCGCCGGGCTCAAGACCGTGGTGCCGTCCAACCCGCGCGACGCCAAGGGGCTGCTGCTGGCGGCCATCGACGATCCCGACCCGGTGATCTTCCTCGAACCCAAGCGGCTCTACAACGGGCCCTTCGACGGCCACCACGACCGCCCCGTGGAAAGCTGGAAAGGCTCGGAGCTGGCCGAGGTGGACGAGGGCTATTGCCCGATCCCGCTGGGCCGGGCCAAGCTGCGCCGCAGCGGCGCGGCGGTGACGGTCCTGGCCTATGGCACGATGGTGCACGTGGCGCTGGCGGCGGTCGCCGAAAGCGGCATCGACGCCGAGGTGATCGACCTGCGCTCCCTGATCCCGCTCGATCTCGACACGATCCTCGCCTCGGTGCGCAAGACCGGGCGCTGCGTGGTGGTGCACGAGGCAACGCTGACCTCGGGCTACGGCGCCGAACTGGCGGCGCTGGTGCAGCGCGACTGCTTCTGGCATCTCGAGGCGCCGATCCACCGCGTCGCCGGCTGGGACACGCCCTATCCGCACGCCCAGGAATGGGACTATTTCCCCGGCCCGGCGCGCATCGTCGACGCCCTCCGGGCGGTGATGGAGGCCTGAGCGATGGGCATTCACACGATCAGACTGCCCGATGTGGGCGAAGGCGTCGCCGAGGC
>JAGRMU010000430.1:891-1116 GCA_020441165.1 Sedimentitalea sp. | reverse complement strand
CCCTGCCCACCTCCGCCTTCGAGACCCTGGGACGGACCCTGCCGGTGCTGCCCTACCTGGTGCTGATCGCCGCCGGGCTGTCGATGTGGCTGGGGATCCCGCAGATCCGGCTCAAATCCTACGAGCGCCACGCGGTCTGGCTGACCGCGATCCTGGCGGCGCTGGTGGCCGCCGCCTCGGCAGGGCTCACCTTCCTCGCGGGGCTGGCGCTGCCGCCGGGCACCC
>JAGRMU010000430.1:0-720 GCA_020441165.1 Sedimentitalea sp. | reverse complement strand
CGGCGCTGCGCCCGCATGAGAGCATTGATCCGGTGGCCTTCCTCGACGACAACAGCTCGCTGCAGGGCATGACGCTGGCCGGGCTGCCGGTCTATCCGCCGGCGCGCCTCGCCGAGATCGCCGAGGCCCGCGGCGTCAGCCGGGTGCTCTTGGCGATGCCCTCGCTCAGCCAGCCGAAACAGGCCCAGATCGCCCGCCGCCTGCAGAAAATGGGGCTCGAGGTGCAGGCGCTGCCGTCCTTCGCCCAGCTGATCGGCGAGGAGGCGCTGATCGACAAGCTGACCCCGGTGGCACCGCAGACCTTCCTCGGGCGCGCCACCTGCGACGTGTCGCTGGGCGAGGCCTGCGACAGCTATGTCGGTCGCACGGTGCTGGTCTCCGGCGCCGGGGGCTCGATCGGCTCCGAACTCTGCCGCCAGGTGCTGTCCTGCCGCCCGGCGCGGCTGATCCTCTACGAGCTGTCGGAACTCGCGCTCTATACCGTGCACCAGGAGCTGACCCAGCTCGCCGACGGCACGCTGATCGAGATCGTGCCGGTGCTGGGCTCGGTCACCGATCCGCGCCAGGTGCGCAAGGTGCTGAGCGATCACAACGTCCAGGTGGTGCTGCACCCCGCCGCCTACAAGCCTGTGCCGCTGGTCGAGTCCAACCCGCTGGCGGGTCTGGCCAACAACGTCTTCCGCACCCCGACCCTGGCCCGCGACGCCGCCCAGACCGGGA
>JAGRMU010000429.1 GCA_020441165.1 Sedimentitalea sp. | reverse complement strand
CCCAGATGTTCTCGCCCATGCGGCGGTCGAGCTTGTACTTGGCAGACGTGCGTTTGGTCACGGCTGATCTCCTTCGGTTATGGGCCGCCATCGCCGCGGTGCAGGCGGGTCGGGTCGGCCGGGAAGGGCGTTGTCCTCTTGGCCGAAGCCACGACAGGCATCCCCTTGCAGGGGCCACCAACACCAATGAAGCCGCGCTTATATCGGCGCCGCGGGCAGAGTCAACAGCCCGTCTCGGGCGCGGTCAACCGCGCGGCGGCGCGGGCCCGCCCGGCGATCTCGTCCCAGTGACCGGCTGCGACCAGCTCGGGCGGGGCAATCCAGCTGCCGCCGACGCAGATCACCGTCTCGAGCGCCAGGTAGGCGGCGGCGGTCTCCGAGCGGATGCCGCCGGTCGGGCAGAACCCGATCTGCGGCAGCGGGCCGGCCAGGGCTTTCAGCGCCGCGACCCCGCCGCAGGGCTCGGCCGGAAAGAACTTGAGCATGTCGAAGCCCCGCTCGAGCAGGCCCATCGCCTCGCTGGCGGTGGCGGCGCCGGGCAGGAGCGGCAGACCTTCCGCCCCGCAGGCCGCGATCAGCCGGTCGGTCGCGCCGGGCGAGACGCCGAACGTGGCGCCGGCCGCGCGCGCCCCCGCCGCGTCCTGGGGCGTGGTCAGCGTGCCGGCGCCGACCACCGCGCCGGGCACCCCGGCCATGGCGCGGATCGCCGCCAGCGCCGCCGGGGTGCGCAGCGTCACCTCCAGCGCCGGCAGCCCGCCGGCGACCAGCGCCTCGGCCAGCGGCCGGGCATGGGCGGCATCCTCGATCACCAGCACCGGCACCACCGGCGCCAGCGCGCAGATCTGCCGCATGCGCCGGCTGGCATCCTGCGGGGCAAGGGTCATGGCGTCTCTCCGGTCGGGTCCCGGCCCGACCATGTCGCGCGCGCCGCCCCGGCGCAAGGCGCAGTTGCCGCGGGGCAAGGATCGTGTATCCCTGACTGTCGCACCCCGACCCGGCGCCCCCGGCGCGACGAAGCCGAAAGGTCAGAGAATGCCGCAGCCCGCCTATTTCCTCTATCACTCGATCGGGCAGTATCCCGGCAAGGCCGACGAGATGGCCGCCGCGCTCGCCGGCTTCGCCGCCGACTGGGCGGCCTGCGATGACGGGCAATGGCCGCGGGCGCTGGCGGCGCGGGCCGAGTTCCTGCGGCTCTGGGGCGCGCTGATCGATGCGCCCGAGGGCTCGCTGACCAGTGCCGAGAACGTCACCAGCGCGCTTCACGGCGTCATCGGAGCGCTGCCTGCCGAGCATCTGCGCGGCCGGCGGGTGCTGATCGCCGCGGACTGCTTTCCCAGCCTGCATTTCCTGCTGGCGGGCCT
>JAGRMU010000428.1:1685-2709 GCA_020441165.1 Sedimentitalea sp. | reverse complement strand
GCGGAAGACAAGGGGGTGCCCCCCGCGCAGGGCGAGGCAAGTGCGACGCGGCTTGATTCGAATCTGCGATTGCGCCTTGAATGGGTCATGAGCGACAAACCGCCCTCCCTCGCCTCGGCCTATGCGCTGAAATCCCCCGACGAGTCGCGACGGCTCTATGCCGAATGGGCGGGCGATTACGACCAGGGCTTCGCCGCCCGCGAGGACTACCAGCTTCACATCCGGACCGCGCGCGCCTTCGTGGCCGCCGGCGGCCAGGGGCCGGTCCTCGACGTGGGCGCCGGCACCGGGCTTTGCGGCGCGGTGCTGTCCGATCTCGGCGTCGGGCCGATCGACGCCACCGACATCAGCCCCGAGATGCTGGCCCAGGCGATGCGCAAGGACATCTACCGCGACGCGATCCTCGCCGATCTGACCACCGGCATCCCGGCGCCACCCGACAGCTATTCGGGCATCGTCTCGTCGGGCACCTTCACCACCGGCCATGTCGGCCCCGAGGGCCTCGACGCTCTGTTGCGCGTCGCCCGTCACGGCGCCCAGTTCGCGCTCTCGATCAACGCCAAGCATTTCGAGCAAGCCGGCTTCCGCGCCGCGTTCCGCGCCCTCGAGGACGGCCGGATCCGCGGCCTGACCCTGCCCAAGGTGCATATCTACGGCGATCTGGCCAGCGGGCCGCACAAGGACGACACCGCGCTGATCGCGCTTTTCGAGAAGGCCTGATTCAGACGAACGACTCGTTGCGGCCCGGCGGGCGGTCGGCCTTCGCCTTTGCGTCGCCGGTTGTCGGTTCGCGAGACTTGAGAACGACCCGTCTTGGCACGACCGTTTCGATCCATTGCCGGAGGATCGCGCCCGACCCGGGGGTGGGCGCAATCGCGCCCGCCCTGGGGGGGCGGGTCGGGCGCGATCCGGGGCTGCGCCCCGGAAAAATCGGTGGAGGGGTCAGTCCGGGGACGCAGGTCCATTGCCAGACCCCGCCTCAGCGCCCCTTCCAGACCGGATCGCGCTTCTCGGCGAAGGCGCG
>JAGRMU010000428.1:0-1635 GCA_020441165.1 Sedimentitalea sp. | reverse complement strand
GATCCGGTTCATCGCGTCCTGGAACTTGGAATCCTCGGCGTCGCGCACGATCTCCTTGATCGCCGCATAGACCAGCGGCGGGCCCGAGGCGATCAGGCGCGCCAGGTCCCGCGCCCGCGCCATCAGGCCCGCTGCCGGCACCACCTCGTTGACCAGCCCCCAGCGATGTGCCTCGGCCGCGTCGAACCAGCGCCCGGTCAGCAGCAGCTCCATGGCGATGTGATAGGGAATGCGCTTGGGCAGCTTGACGCTGGCCGCATCGGCCACCGTGCCCGAGCGGATCTCGGGCAACGCGAAGGTGGCGTGATCGGCGGCCAGAATCATGTCGGCGCTCAGCGCCAGCTCCAGCCCGCCGCCGCAGGCGATGCCGTTGACCGCGGCGATCACCGGCTTGTTGAGATCGCGCAGCTCCTGCAAGCCGCCGAACCCCCCCACCCCGTAATCGCCGTCCACCGCGTCGCCCTCGGCCGCGGCCTTCAGATCCCAGCCGGGGCAGAAGAACTTCTCGCCCGCGCCGGTCAGGATCGCCACCCGCAGCTCGGGATCGTCGCGGAAATCGCGGAACACCTCGCCCATGATGCGGCTGGTCGCCAGGTCGATGGCATTGGCCTTCGGGCGGTCCAGGACCACCTCGAGTATGGCGCCGTCACGGCTGGTCTTGATCGGGGACATCGCTTGCCTTTCGGATCAGGGCATCCACCGCCACCGCGCGCGCGGGCGTGCAGATCAGCGGATTGACCTCAACTTCCACCACCGTGGCGGCATTGGCAACCACATAGGCCTGCACCGCCTCTACCGCCGCGAGAATCGCCTCCATGTCCGCCGCCGGCTTGCCGCGATAGCCCGCCAGCAGCGGCGCGCAGCGCAGCCGCATCAGCGCCGCGCGGATCTGCTCGGGCCGGGCCGGAACCAGCAGCGAGACCGTGTCCTGCAGGATCTCGGTCAGCACCCCGCCGGCGCCGAGGGTCAGCACGAAGCCATGCGCCGGATCGCGGGTGATGCCAACCAGCAGCTCGGCGACGCCGCCCGCGACCATTTCCTCGATCAGCACCGCCCCGGTTCCGATGGCGCGCGCCGCCTGCGCCACCTCGCCAAGCCCAAGCCCCAGCCGCACCGCCCCGTGCTCGGTCTTGTGGGCAAGCCCCAGCCCCTTGACCGCCAGCGGCGCGCGCAACCCGGCGGCCGCCTGCGCCGCCGCCTCGGGGCCGGAGGCGACACGATGCGCCGGCACGCCCAGCCCGTGGGCCGCCAGCGCCGCCTTGGCATCGACCTCGGAGAGCACGCAGGTTGCCTCGGCACTCCCCGGCAGCAGCACCGGCGCGGGATCGGGCGCCGCGATGCTGGCGGCGGCCTCGGCGGCGGCCAGCGCCTCGTCGAGCCCCGCCAGCGGCACCACGCCTTCCGCCATCAGGGCCCGCGCCACGTCCTCGGGCATCAGCTCCGGCAGGGAGGCGACCACCGCGAAGGGCGCACCGCTGCGCCGCACGGCGATGGCCGCCTGGGTGGCGCAGGCCCAGTCGGTGGCGTCGGTATGAGGGTAGTCGACGATGCTGAAGGTCATCGCGATCCCCTCGCCGGTCATGCCCGCCCAGGCCCGCGCCATCGCCGGCGCATCGCGCCAGACATAGGTGTGAT
>JAGRMU010000427.1:5580-13459 GCA_020441165.1 Sedimentitalea sp. | reverse complement strand
AGAGCCGGGCGCCCGGTCCCTCGCCGGGCGCCGCCAGCCGCCGGCCGCCGGGACCGGCCGCGACCCAGGCCAGGTAGGCGAGTGCCAGGAAATGGACGAATCGCAGAAGCCCGAAGGGGGTCTTGTCACGCCAGGGCTCGGTCGGGGGCCAGGCGCTGCGGATCAGGTCGGCCAGCGTGCCGTTCGCCGCCTCGACCCAGAGAAACACCTTCCACGAGGCGAAGGGCGCCGACAGGACCAGGAACGCGGCGCAGAGCCAGACCAGCGTTGCCGAGACCGGCGGTTGCGGCAGCCAGCCGCGCATGAAGGCGAAGCCGGTGAAGAACAGAAGCTGCCAGCCGAAGGGGTTGAAGAACCACGGCCGGTCCGACCAGGGCTCGGCTGGCAGGGCCAGAAGGCCGAGATTGGCGGCGCCCCAGGTCGCCAGGCAGAAGGCCGCCACCGCCCAGAGGCTGACCCGCGCCAGCGCCATGACCAGCGGCATCATCGCCAGCACCACCAAGTACATCGGCAGGATGTCGAAATAGTTGGGCACATAGCTTAGCGTGAACAGCCCGACGATCTGCGGCGCGGGATCGTCGAAGAAATGCTGCAGGTTCAGGCTCTCGATATAGGAGCCGTCATGACCGCCATGCAGGTCCAGCGCCGCCAGCGACATCGCCACGAAGAAGAAGAGACAGATATGCGCCCAGTAGACCTGCCAGACCCGGAAGAGGACGCGGGCGGTGCCCATCAGCCAGCCACGGCTGGCGAAGGCGCCTCCGAAGGCGATGGCCGAGGCCATGCCCGAGCAGAAGACGAAGATCTCGGCCGCGTCCGAATAGCCGAAGCGCGCCGGGATCCAGTTCGCCCAACGGTTGTTCGGGATATGGGCGACGAGGATGATGAACATGGCGATGCCGCGATAGAAATCGAGCCGCGGATCGCGCGCCGCGCGCACCGGCGCTGCCGGATGCGCCGTCGAAACGTCATATGCGGGCGAAGCCGTCGCCATGAGCCTGGGATGCCTTTGTGCAGTTACTGGGCCGGGATGCGGCGCAGCGCCGGCTGGCCGCGCCCTGCGGCGATCAGATCGCGCCGGGCGGCCGAATAGCCGTCCTCGCGCCCGGCGCGGCGGGCCTGCCGCGCGTCCAGCACCCCCTCGGCCTGGTCGAGAAGACCGGCGCGTATGCCTGCATCGATGGCCATCCGTTCGAACACGTCCCTTTGCGCGTGGCTTCCCCCCGCCAGATGCAGCGAGTCGCGGGCGCGCGCGAGATGCCGGAATGCCGCAGCGAAGCGCCCGCCCGAAAAGGCCGCCAGCCCCCGCGCCGCGTCCAGACCCGGCCGCGCCATGGCCTGCTGGGTCTCGGTGGCGCCGGCACGCGCGTCGCGTCGGATCCGGCGCAGCAGCCGCGCCGCCGCCGGCCTGCGGCCATCTCCGCCAAGCGCCAGCAGATAATGCAGGTCGGCGAAGATCAGGCAACCGTCCTCGGTCCGCGCGGCGGCCAGATCGGCCAGTTCCCGCCAGCGCGCGCCGGTCGGGACGCCCTCCAGATCCAGCCGCATCAGCAGCGAAGCAGCATTGGCGATGTCGCGATAGTCGTCGGTCCGATCGGCGCGGATCTGGCGGTCGTAGAGGTCGAGCACCCGGTCGATCCGGCCCCGGTCGAGATGCATCAGCGCCAGGTGCCACCAGACGTGGTAGCGGAAGTTGTTGCAATGCGCCCAGGCGGCCTCGTGCCCCTCCAGCCAATCGATGCCGCGCCCGGCATCGCCGGTCATCTCGTGGACATGGGCCACCGCGTGCAGGCCCCAGGCATCGTCGGGGGCCAGCCAGAGGGCCTGCCGGCCGGCGATCTCGGCGCGCTGGTAGGCGCCGGTCTCTTCCAGCGCGAAGGCATGGCAGCCCATAAGGTATCCACGCGCCGGATGCGCCGCGTCATAGGCCGGCAGCAGCCGTTCGGCCGAGCGGCGCATCCCCGCCGCGTCGCCCAGAACGAAGCGGATCGCCTGGCTGAGCTTCATCGCCAGCGCGTCGCCGGGATTGGCGCGCAGCACCGCCTCGAGCCGCCGCACCGCGCCACTCGGCCGGCCCGCCAGCCCGTCGGCCAGCGCTTCCAGATAGGCGGCCTCGCGCCCGGTCGCGCCGGCGCGGCGCTGCGCGGCACGCGCCGCCTCAAGCGAGTCGCGCGCCGCCGCGACCATCTCGCGGCGTCCCAGCAGCAGGCAGAAGAGACCGCGCGCGGCGTGACCCAGGGCGAAGTCCGGCTCGGCCAAAAGCACCTGCGCCAGCCGCTCGGGCGTTGCCGCGGCATGGGCGAGAAACCCGCGCTGCGCCGCGTTCCAGGCCTCGATCCCGGCGGCGGTGCTCAGGCTGGTCGGCTGGCCGAAAAGGTCGTCTTGCATCGGCAGGTCCATTTCTGCTGGGGTCGTCGTTGACCTGAAACGGCTTAGCAAACCGTGGCGGGGCGGCGTAACACTATCGGCGCCGCTCGCGCATTGGTGAGCGCGCGTGTATGCCGCTGCCGACGCCTTGGGCAGGGCGGTTCCGCACGATATCGTTTTGCAGCTCAGATGCGCCCGTCATAGCCCCCGGGCGCGATCTCGGCGGCGATCACGGTGAAGCTGCCCGCCGCCTGCGCCGCGGCCAGCGCCGCGCGCAGCTCGGCGCGATTGCCGACGCGCACGCCGTGCCCGCCGAAGGCCCGGCCGATGGCGGCGAAATCGTGGCGGGCGAAATCGACGCCATGATTGGCCAGCTGGCGCTGGCGCTGCTTCATCTCGATCAGCGCCAGGCTGGCATCGACGAAGACCACGAAGATCACCGGCAGGTTCAGCTCGGCCGCCGTAGCCAGCTCTCCGGCCACCATCAGGAAGCCGGCATCGCCCGAGAAGGCGACCACGGGGCGCTCGGGACTTGCCAGTTTCATCCCGATCGCCAGCGGCACCGCGCAGCCCATGGTGCAAAGACCCGAGGACTGCACCAGCGCGCGCGGCGCCTCGCAGCGCCACATCTGCGACAGCAGGATCCGGTGCGCGCCGCTGTCGGCGCTGGCCAGCGTGCCCGGCGGCAGCGCGTCGCGCGCCTCGGCGATGACCGCTGCCGGACCCCAGGCGTCGTCATCGGGGAAGGCCGCGGCGAGGGCGGCGCGCGCCGCCGCGGGCTCTCCCCCCGGCCAGGTCGGGCGGGCGGAGACGCCCTCGGCCAGCGCTTCCAGCGTTGCCACCGGATCGGCGACGAAATTCAACCCGGCCTGGTGCATGTAGTGGTCGTTCGGCACCGGCGCGATGTCGATCACCCGCTGGCGCGCCGGATCCCAGGCCTCGCGCCAACCGGGTCGCATCTCGATCGGGTCGTATCCGATGGCCAGAACCAGGTCGGCCCGGCGCACCAGCGGCAGGAGGTGCGAATCGGCCAGCGGCGACAGCCCGGCGGCGCCGAGGGCGAGCGGATGGTCCTCGGGCAGCACGCCCTTGGCCTTGTAGGTGGTCACGACGGGCACGCCGAACTGCTCGAGAACCGCCCGCGGCACCGGGCCGGACCCGAGCATGTCGAGCCCGAGGATCGCCAGCGGCCGCTCGGCCTCGGCCAGCCAGCGCCGCGCCCGCGCCAGGTCGGCGCCGTGCGGGGCGACCGGGCTGGCGGGCGCGCGCCGTCGGCGCGGGCCCGGCGCCATGCGCATCTCGGCAACGCCGATGGGCACGTCCACATGCACCGGGCCGGGGCGCGGCTGGGTGGCCAGCGCCACCGCCTTGTCGGCGACGGTGTCGGCCCCGGCCGCGGTCAGGCGGAAGCTGGCCTTAATGATCGGCGCCAGCACCGCCCGGTGATCCAGAACCTGGTGGGTATAGGTCAGCGCCTCGTCCTCGTCGACGCAGCCGGTCAGCACGATCAGCGGCACCCGGTCCTGCAAGGCGTTGGCAATCACGTTGACGCCGTTCATCGCCCCCGGCCCCAGCGTCGCCACCAGGATCGCCGGGGCGCCGTCGCGGTGATGCACCCCCTCGGCCATGAACCCGGCGGCATTCTCGTGCTTGGCCAGCACGAAGCGGATGCCGGCGGCCTCCAGCGCGTCGACCAGGGTCAGGACCTCGCCGCCCGGCATCCCGAAGGCGTGGCGGCAGCCGGCCTCGTGCAGCCGCCGCGCCAGAAGGTCCGCGGCGCGGGGAAATGGGTCGGGCATCACCGGGTCTCCAGTTGGGAAAGCCGCGCGAGGATGCCCCGGCGCCGGGCAGGCGCAAGCCCCCTCACGGGGCTGTGACTCGAGCGCGTCGGGTTTGGGCAGCGAACGTAGCGCCGTACCGAAGGGCACGGCGAAATGAGCCGGCGCCGGTTAATCCCAATGCGACCTATCGGCTGGCCTCGTCTGCGATGGCGGCGAAGCGCGCGTCGAGGGCCGCCGCCAGCTCGGCCAGCGCCGCGCCGCCTTCGTCCATGTAGGGCGCGAAGACGAAGCTCGGGGTCTTGTAGGACAGCGTGGCGGTGCAGTCAGCCGACTCGGTGACGTAGAAGCGGATCGGCGCCTCGATCATCGCCGCGGTCGAGACCTCCAGCACCCTGACCGCGAAGTCGTTGTTGAAGACCCCGATCACCCGGTTGCCGGGAATGGTGACGCCGCGCTGCGCGGCGGCCTCGGTCGGCCCTGCCTCGGTGACCACGCCCATGCCGTTCCGCGCGGTCGCGGCCTTCACCGCCTCGACCAGCTCGGCATAGGGCTTCTGCGCCGGCAGCACGACCCAGCCGTCGCGCGGCGCGATCTCTCCGGCGGCCAGCGTCGAGGCGCTTGCGGCAAGGGCGAGGGCGAGAAAGGCGGTCCTGATCGGCATCATCGGTCTCCTTCGGTCGGATGGCCGGTCCATGCTGCGGCAGGCGCGGGGCGATGGACAATCACGTTGCCGTTGCCCCCCGCGTCGGCGGAACCTTGCGCGCGCCGCAAAACCCCCTAGAAGATGGGGCCATGCGATCCGCTCCCCTTCCCCTGACCCACGACCTGGTGCTGATCGGCGGCGGACATACCCATGCGCTGGTGCTGCGCCGATGGGGCATGTCGCCCCTGCCCGGCGCGCGGCTGACGCTGATCAACCCCGGCCCGACCGCGGCCTATTCGGGGATGCTGCCGGGCCACGTCGCCGGCCACTACACGCGCGACGATCTCGACATCGACCTGGTGCGGCTGGCGCGCTTCGCCGGGGCACGGCTGATCGTGGGGGCGGCCACGGGCATCGACCTCGGGGCGCGGCGCATCGAGGTGCCGGGACGCCCGCCCGTCGCCTTCGACGTCTGTTCGCTGGATGCCGGCATCACCTCGGAGATGCCGGCGCTGCCGGGGTTCGCCGCGCACGGGGTGCCGGCCAAGCCGCTGGGCCGGTTCGCGCAGGCCTGGCGCGCCTTTCTGGACGGCAAGGGCGCCACGGATGTGGCGGTGATCGGCGGCGGCGTCGCCGGGGCGGAACTGGCGATGGCGATGGCCCATGCGCTGGCGGCCAGGGGGCGCAAGGGCCGGGTCAGCCTGATCGAGCGCGCCGAGGCGCTCTCGGCGCTTACCCCCGGTGCGCGGCGCAAGATGCGGGACGCGGTCGCGGCGCAGGGGATCGATCTGATCGAAGGCGCCGAGATCGCCGCGGTCGAGGCCGATGCGGTGCTGCTGGCCGGCGGGCGGCGCATCGCGTCGTCCTTCACCGCCGGCGCCGCCGGCGCGCGCCCCCATGACTGGATCGCGCAGACCGGCCTGGCGCTGCAGGACGGTTTCGTCACCGTCGATGCGACGCTGCGGTCCAGCGATCCGGCGGTCTTCGCGGCGGGCGACTGCGCGCATCTGGGCTTCGATCCCCGCCCCAAGGCCGGGGTCTACGCGGTGCGCCAGGCGCCGGTGCTGTTCGACAATCTCTGCGCCGCGCTGACCGGCGGCGCGATGCGGCGCTACCGCCCGCAGACGGATTACCTCAAGCTGATCTCGCTGGGCGGCAAGAAGGCGCTGGCCGAACGCTCGGGCCTGAGCCTCGCCGCGCCGCTGATGTGGCGCTGGAAGGATCGCATCGACCGCCGCTTCATGGCGCGGTTCCGCGACCTGCCGGCGATGGACGATGCGGCGCTGCCGACGGTGCACACGCAAGGCCTGATCGAGGCGCTGGGGGACAAGCCGCTCTGCGGAGGTTGCGGCGCCAAGGTCGGGCGCGACGCGCTGCGCGGGGCGCTGTCCACGCTCGACGCGAACAGCCGCGACGACATCGTGCCGCTGCCGGGCGACGACGCCGCGCTGCTGCACACCGGGGGCGCGCGGCAGGTGCTGACCGCCGACCACCTGCGCGCTTTCAGCGACGATCCGGTGACCATGGCACGGATCGCCGCGGTTCATGCCCTGGGCGACATCTGGGCGATGGGCGCCGCGCCCCAGGCCGCCACCGCGACGGTGATCCTGCCGCGCCTCTCCCCGGCGCTGCAGGAGCGGACCCTGACCGAGATCATGGCGGCCGCTTCGGACGTGATGCGCGCCGCCGGGGCCGAGATCGTCGGCGGCCATACCTCCATCGGCGACGAGATGACCATCGGTTTCGGCGTCACCGGCCTTTGCGAGGCCGATCCGATCACCCTGGCGGACGGGCAGACCGGCGACGCGCTGATCCTGACCCGGCCGCTCGGCACCGGGGTGATCATGGCCGGCGAGATGGCGGGGCTGGCCAAGGGCGCCTGGGTGGCGGGCGCGCTGGCGCAGATGAGCACCGCGCAGGGCGACGCGGCGCGGCTGCTCGCCGGGGCCCATGCGATGACCGACGTGACCGGCTTCGGTCTGGCCGGGCATCTCTCGGGACTCTGCGAGGCCTCGGGCACCGGCGCGGTGCTCGATCTGGACGCCGTGCCGCTGCTGGACGGGGCGCTGGACCTGGCCGCGGAGGGGGTGCGCTCCTCGCTCTTTGCCGGCAACCGGGCGCTGGCCCCGCAGCTGCCCGAGGGCGGCAAGGCCGATCTGCTCTACGATCCGCAGACCGCCGGCGGCTTGCTGGCGGCGGTGGCGCCGGATCAGGCCGAGGCCCTGGTCGCTGCCCTGCGCGCGGCGGGCCACCGGGCGGCAATCATCGGCGCGCTTACGGACGGGCCGGCTCAGCCGAGGCTGGCGGGCGCCTGAGCCAGCGCCGCCTCGATCCGGCCCGCGGCCGCGTCGAGCCCGGCCGCGTCGAGGCGCCCCGCCTCCACACGCGCCAGGACCGGCGCATCCACAACCTTGCGCGACTTTGCATAGGCCGGATCGTAGTGCTGCTCCATCAGCGCCCGGACCAGCGCCGCCCGGTCGCCCGACGCGATCAGCGCCAGCCAGCCCTCGACCACCGCCTTGCCGCGATGCGCCCGCAGATGCGCCAGCTTGCCCGCCAGACGCGCGCCGTCCGAGAGGATGTCGTCATAGGCCCGCGCGAGGTAGGCGGCGCGCGCCTCCAGCGGGGCGGCAATCTCGATTCGCGGCGCGGCCTTCATCGCCGCCCAGAGGCTGGGCGGCAGCAGACGCTCGCCGATCTTGCTCGATTCGGCCTCGACCAGCACCGGGCGCACCGGATCGAGCCGGGCAAGCGCCAGGGCCAGCGCGCTCTCGAAGGCCTTCTGGCTGGGCTGCGGGCGATCCATCGCGCCCAGCAGCGAGCCGCGATGCGCCGCCAGACCTTCGAGATCCAGCACCTGCACCCCGCGCCGGTCCAGAAGGTGCAGAAGCGCGGTCTTGGCGGTGCCGGTATAGCCGTCGAGCGCGATCAGCCGGTGCGGGAGCGCATCGTCATAGAGCGTCCGGCTGACCAGACGGCGATAGCTGCGATAGCCGCCATCGATCACCCCGGCGCGCCAGCCGATCTGGCCCAGCATCCAGCCGAAGGCGCCCGAGCGCTGGCCGCCGCGCCAGCAATAGACCAGCGG
>JAGRMU010000427.1:3298-5518 GCA_020441165.1 Sedimentitalea sp. | reverse complement strand
CCGATCTTGCGCGCCAGGAACGGGCTTTGCTGCACATAGATCGTGCCGACCTCGGCGCGCTCGGCATCGCTGAGCACCGGCAGGTTGATCGCGCCCGGCACATGGTCCTCGGCGAATTCCGCCGGGCTGCGCACGTCGATCACGGTGTCGAAGCCGTGGTCCAGAAGTTCCGCGAGGGAGGGAAAGCTCAGCGCCATGGCCTCCCTTACCGCGCCGGGGCGCAAAGCGGAAGATCGCAGCGCGCGGGCGTCAGGGCGCTGCGTCCTCGGCGGGCAGCGGTTCGATCAGTTGCGGCCCGCTGGCGCGGTTCGAGTTGACCTGCCGGCCGACCCGGAAAAAGCCCAGAACGTCCTCGCCGCCCGGAACCATCAGCCGCGCCGCCCCCTTGCCCGCCTCGCCCAGCCAGAGCGGCCAGTCCTCCGGCTCGAGGATCAGCGGCATCCGGTGATGCACCTCGGCGACGCAGGCATTGGCGGCGGTGGTGAGGATCGCGCAGGTCGCCATCGGCGCCTCACCGCCCCAGTCCTGCCAGATCCCACCGAAGGCGATCGGCGCGCCGTCGCGGCGCCGGAAGAACCAGGGCAGGCGCGTCCCGTCCGGCGCCTTGGTCCACTCGTAGAACCCCGTTGCCACGACCAGGCAGCGCCGGTCGCGGCAGGCGGCGCGAAAGGCGGGTTTCTCGGCCACCGTCTCGGCGCGGGCGTTGATCAGCAGCGGCCCGTCGCTTTCAGTCTTGTACCACCGCGGCAGGAACCCCCAGCGCATCGGCACCAACCGCCGCCCGGTCTCGCCGCCGCGCACCACATGCACCCGGGTCGTCGGGCAGATGTTGAAGTTCGGCACCGGCGGCAGGTCGTTGGCCGGCTGCGCCGCGAAGAGGCGCGCCATCGCGTCGCTGGGCAGGGTGTTGGCGATGCGTCCACACATGGCCGCAATGATAGGAAGCGGCGCCGCGGATTGCCAGCGGCGCGGTCTGGTCCACCGCGCCGCCGGTCGCGCCTATTTCTGCGCGATGCGCCCGTCGAGATAGGGCTGGTAGGGGGCGTTGGCGGCCAGGTACTCCGCCGTCACGTCCGCCAGGTCGGGGCCGTAGTCATAGGCCTCCTTGTCGTCGCCCGAGAACATGGTGAAACCGTCGCCGCCCTTGCGCACGAAATCGTTGGTCACCACCGCATAGGTCTTGCCCGGGTCGATGGGCACGAAATCACCGCCCTCGGCGACCAGCACCTCCTGAACCCGGCCCTCCATCGGGGCCACCGCGGGGTCCCAGGTGAATTTCAGACCGGCCACCTGCGGGAAGCGGCCCTTGACCTCCTCGACCTGGCTGACGCCGTTCTCGAGCGCATCGATGATCGTCTGGCCGCTGACCCTGAATGTCGAGAGCGTGTTCTGGAAGGGCAGCACGGTCAGCACCTCGCCCATGGTCACCTCGCCTTCGTCGATGCTGGCGCGCAGCCCGCCGGAATTGGCAAAGGCGATCTGCACGCCCTGGCTGGCCACCCGCGCCAGCATCGCGTCGGCGACCAGGTTGCCCATCTCGCATTCCTGCACCCGGCAGATGTCGCGCCCGCCCTCGATCGGCCCCGCGGCCTCGGCCACTACCTTGTTGCGAATCTCGTCGAGCGGCACCGCCAGCTCGGCGATGCGCGCCACGGTCTCGGCATCCTCGGTCACCGCCGCATCCATCACCAGCGGCGCGCCCGTGGCCTCGATCAGCTTGCCGGCATCGTCGAAGGTGACGCTCAGCTCGCCCAGATACTTGCCATAGGCATAGGCCTGCACGATGGCGGTGTCGCCCACCATGGTCGGATAGGGGCCGGCCGCGCTCTCGTCGGTATTGCTGAGCAGGGTGTTGGAATGGCCGCCGACGATCACGTCGACGCCGATGGTCTCCTCGGCGATGCGCAGATCGACGGGGTATCCCGAATGGCTGAGCACGATGATCTTGTTCACGCCCATCCCGGTCAACCGGTCGACCTCCGCCTGCACCGCGGCCACCGGATCGGTGAAGGTGATGTTGGGGCCGGGGCTGGCCAGATCGTGGGTATCCTCGGGGGTCAGGCCGATCAGGCCGATCTTCTCGCCGCCGCGTTCGATCACCGTCGAGGGCTGGAGCGTGCCGGCCAGCAGCTCCTCGCCCGAGATATCGGCGTTGGACATCAGCACCGGGAAGGACACCGCATCCATGAAGCCGCGCAGCACCTCGGGGCCGTCGTCGAA
>JAGRMU010000427.1:2206-3256 GCA_020441165.1 Sedimentitalea sp. | reverse complement strand
ATCTTGTTCATCATCTCGGCCGCGACCTTGCCCTTGTAATAGGTATAGAAGAGCGAGCCCTGGAACTGGTCGCCGCCATCCACAAGGATCGCGTTGTTCGAGCGCGCGCGCGCCTCGGCAATGGCGCTGACCAGCCGCGCCGAGCCGCCGAAGCACTTGCCCTCGGCCTGGTCCTCCTCGCCGCAGCCGCTGTCGTACTTGTTGATCGGCTCGAATCGCGAATGGAAATCGTTGGTGTGCAGGATGGTCAGGCTGTAGTCGGCGGCGGCGATTCCGGCGGTCAGGCCGAGGGCGGCGACGGAACTCAGAAGGCGGGTCAGCATGGCGGGACTCCCTGGTTGATCGCCGTCGATGGTGCGTCCGAACGCGCGCCCTGTCAAACCCCGAGACACGCGCCCCACGAGGCCGAGATCGCGCTTGATTCCCCCGCCGCCGGGAGGCATCACCACGCCATGCTGATCTACAAGATCCTTCGCGCCGAGGACTGGGCGGCGCTGCGGGCGGCGGGCGAAACCCTTGGCGCGCCGGTCGATCTGGCCGATGGCTACGTGCATTTCTCGACCGCCGCCCAGGCGCCCGAGACTGCGGCAAAGCACTTTGCCGGGGCCGAGGGGCTGATGCTGCTGGCACTGGAGGCCGAGGCGCTCGGCGCGGCGCTGAGATGGGAGCCCTCGCGCGGCGGCGCGCTTTTCCCGCATCTCTACGGGCCGTTGCGCCTGGCGGACGTGCTCTGGGCCAGGCCGCTGCCGCTGGACGCCGGCGGGCACCGCTTCCCGGAGGACCTGGCATGACGCTGCGCGAGCGCATCGGCCTTGGCCTGCTGCACCGGCTCGACCCGGAAACCGCGCACGGGCTGGCGCTGAAGGCGCTGAAGGCGGGGCTGGCGCCCGCCCCCGGGCCCATCACCTCGCCGCGGCTGCGCTGCTCCCTCGCCGGGCTCGACCTGCCCAATCCGGTGGGGCTGGCCGCCGGCTTCGACAAGAACGCCGAGGCGCTGGACCCGCTTTCGCGTGCCGGCTTCGGCTTCATCGAGGTCGGCGCCGCCACCCC
>JAGRMU010000427.1:0-2136 GCA_020441165.1 Sedimentitalea sp. | reverse complement strand
CCGCTTCGGCTTCAACAACGACGGCATGGACGTGATCGCCGCCCGCCTTGCCCGGCGGCCGAAGGACGCGGTGATCGGCCTCAACCTCGGCGCCAACAAGGACAGCGACGACCGGCCCGGCGATTTCGCCCGGGTGCTGACCGCCTGCGGCGCGCATCTGGATTTCGCCACCGTCAACGTCTCGTCCCCGAACACCGAGAAGCTGCGCGATCTGCAGGGCAAGGCGGCGCTCGGCGCGCTGCTTGGCCGGGTGCTGGAGGCGCGGGACGCGCTGGAGCGACGGGTCCCGGTCTTCCTCAAGATCGCCCCGGATCTGACCGACGCGGAGCTGGCGGACATCGCCGAGGTCGCCCTCGCGGCCGGCATCGACGCGATCATCGCCACCAACACGACGCTCGACCGCGCCGGGCTGCACGGAGCCCATGCCGCGGAAACGGGTGGTCTTTCGGGGGCGCCGCTTTTCGAGAAATCGACGCGGGTGCTGGCCCGCCTCGGCGCCCTGACCGAGGGGCGCGTGCCGCTGATCGGCGTCGGCGGCATCGGTTCGGCCGCGCAGGCCTATGCCAAGATCTGCGCCGGGGCGAGCGCCGTGCAGCTCTATACCGCGCTGATCTATGACGGGCTGTCGCTGGCCGGCGAGATCGCGGGCGGCCTCGACCGGCTGCTGGCGCGGGACGGTTTCGCCACGCTCGCCGAGGCGGTGGGCAGCAAACGAGAGGATTGGACATGATCGATTTCTGGCACAACCCGCGCTGTTCCAAATCGCGCGAGGCCCTGAAGTTGCTGGAGGCGCGCGGGGCCGAGGTGCAGGTGCGGCTCTACCTGGAGAACTCCCCCAGCGCCGCCGAACTCATCGCCTTGCGCAAGGCCTTGGGGAACCCGCCGATCATCGAGATGATGCGCAGCGGCGACAAGCTGTTCCGGGAGACCGGGCTGAGCAAGTCCGACAGCGACGACCGGCTGCTGGCGGCGATGGATGCCGATCCGCGGCTGATCGAGCGGCCGGTGGCGATCTCGGGCAAGCGCGCGGTGATCGGCCGCCCGCCCGAGCGCGTGCTCGAGCTGCTCTAAAGCGCCCCCGCCGCGGCCGCGCGTTCCAGCGCCGGATAACGCGCGCCCAGGGTCAGCGCCCGCACAACGTAGGAGGACAGGAACGCGATCCACAGCCCGTGATTGCCATAGGCGGGCACCAGGATCACCACCGCGACGGCGAAGGCGGCGGTGGACAGCACCGCCATGTTGCGCATGTCGCCGGTCCGCGTGGCGCCGATGAACACCCCGTCCAGCATCCAGCTGGCCACACCCAGCACCGGCACCAGCAGCATGTAGGGCAGGTAGTTCCGCGCTTCGGCCCGCACCTCGGGCGCCTTGGCCATCAGATCGACGATCGCCCCGCCCCAGAGCGCGAAGGCCAGCGACAACAGCACCGTTCCGACCAGCGCCCAGATGGTCGACAGCAGGATGCTGCGGCGCAGGCGCGGCACGCTGGCCACCCCCACCGCCTGCCCGACCAGCGCCTCGGCGGCGAAGGCGAACCCGTCGAGCGCATAGGCGGTGATCTCGATGAACTGCAGCAGGATCTGGTTGGCCGCGAGGGTGACGTCGCCGAAGTCCGCGCCCAGGAACAGGAACGAAACGAAGATCGCCATCAGCATCAGCGAGCGGATCAGGATGTCGGTATTGACCACCAGCATCCGCTTCAGCCGCGCCGGATCGAAAACCCGCGGCCAGTCGCGCCAGGCGGGACTCGCCAGGGCATCGCGGCAGAGCCAGAGCGCCAGGGCGAGGCCGCTCCACTCGGCGAGGAAGGTGGCAACGGCGACGCCCTCGACCCCCCAGCCGAGCCCCAGCACGAACCACAGGTCGAGCGCGATGTTCAGCCCGTTCATCCACACCTGCAGCAGCAGCACGCCGCGGGTGCGCTCCAGCGCAATCAGCCAGCCGGTGACCCCGAAGATGGCGATGGCCGCCGGCGCCGACCAGACCCGGATGCCCATGTAGGCGCGCGCCAGCGTCTCGACCTCGGCCGAGGCCGGCGAGAGGCGGAACGCCCCCCAGAAAAGCGGCACCTGCAGCACGATCACCAGGACCCCGCCGGACAGGCCGATCAACACCGCCCGGGTCAGGATCGCGGTC
>JAGRMU010000426.1 GCA_020441165.1 Sedimentitalea sp. | reverse complement strand
TCGATCTACGTTCCCCATTCGTTCTTCCTGTTCGAATCCGCCATCGCCATCGCCTATGCGATCTTCGTGCTCTTCAAGGTGACAACTGGGCCGAAACTGCCCGCAGAGGGGCGGGAGAAGTTCGTGCCGCTTCCCGACATCTCGCCGGTCGCGATGGCGCTCGATCCACGCACCGAACCCGAGGTGGCAGTTCCGGCATCGACCTCGGACCGGGCGGCAAACGAGACAAGCGCGTGATCACGCAGTTCGCAAATCGGCAAACCGGCTGACGCCATGCCGCTGCGGAGATGACGGACAGAAGCGAGCTGACGTTTCCTGTCAGAAACGCTAACGAGATGCGCGATCAGGGTTGCAGGCTTCGAGTGGCACAAGCCGGTCAAGACGCCGGATCGTGTCGTCCTCTGATTGGATCGGTGGTGCTCCAGGTTCCGGCGATGCCGCGCCAACGGAACCCGTCGGCGCGACGATCTGGCGTGACCGCACTCACGCCGCCTTCCGGAATGCCTCGACGTCCGTCTCGACGGGCCTCGAGATCGGTGCGAATGGAACCATGCCCAGTTAGCGGTCGTCGAACCCATCCACCACGCGTGGAATATCGCCGCGGTGGATACCGATATCCCTGAGAGTCCAGTCATCCAGCGCTTCGAGCGTCGCGATCATCTTGCGCCGCTGCCATTGCCGACTCGCGGCACGCAGCCATCGACGCAGGAGGCCGGCGGCCCTTGCAGGTTCGCGATAGCCGCGGACATAGGGAAACGATGGCGAGAGATGGTTTCGATGCGACAGGTAGGGATGCATGTCATTCTCCATTGCAGAGGGACTGAAGCCATGACGTCTGCACTTGCGGCTGAGCGCGGCCGGCTTGCAGGTCTCCGCAAGTCAGGACCGGGCGGCGCAGATGCCTCCGTCAATTCGATCGATCTTGGAAGATCAGGACAAACCCCGTGGCGTGGGACGACCGTACCGGCCAGCCCCGCCCGGGGTTACCGGCGGTTCAGTAGTTTTCCTGCCTTGGGCAGGAACCTCGTATGGAAGCTGAACATCATCATGACTCTGACATGGCCATTGCCTCCGACACTTTCAACGCGTTCGCCAAGGGGTGCGACCTTTCGGCTCAAAAGCGCCGATCGCCGGCTTTCCGAGGTGTCCAGATCACCGGACCGCGCAGACCGATTGACTATCGGAAGTTGGATGCCTACTTTATCGGCATGTTGGTACAGGCAGATCATTTCCGATTTCGTCTGCTGAACCGCCCGCTTCCCCGGGCGGTTTAGGCGCGTTCGCGCCTGCCCAACCTCCCGGGGTCTCCTCAAAGTCCTGAAACGAGCATGTGACGACGTCGTCGTCCGAGGAGAGGCCATGACCAGCATCCACGATACCCGTTCGTCCAGCAACACCGAGCACGCTGGCCCCAGGGCCCGGCCGCGGCGCCGATCGATCCTGCCGGAAGCCGATCACCAGCAACTCCAACGGCATCTGGACCTGTGCGAGGGCGTACAACACTCCGCCCGGGGGCTGCTTGGGTATGTTCTGCGCAACAAGATCATGACGACCGAACCGGTAGCCAACCTGCATGCCCGCGATCTTGTCACCGGCGGCTGTTGCGTCAGCTACTCGGTCGATGGCGGTCCCGTCCAGAGCGGCCTGCTGGTCCACAGGGCCAGATCGGGATCGGGCAGCGGTGTGATACCGGTGTCCTCGCTGCTGGGCGCCACGCTGATCGGCATGCGGATCGGGCAACGCGCCGCGCTTTTGTGCGAGGACGGCGCGATCCTATCCGTGACGGTGCTGGAGGTTGCGCCGCCGAGTTGACCCAAAGCCAATGGCCCGTCCCGCGCCCGAAGCCGGGTGGCGCGCATGCCTTTCTTTTTCAATCCATCACTTCAAGGAGACCAAGCTATGATGACCGAAATGACCAGAACCGCGAAAAGGGGCGGCGCGCGCGCACCGAAGATCGTCATCAATGCCGATCACCTCGCACATATCGAAGCGCTTGCGGAGGGTGCGATGCAGCGCAATCCGGACCTCGCTGATCGCCTCTTCGACGAGATCAGCCGCGCCCGGATCGTCGCACGGGCAAAGATGCCGGCGAATGTCGTTTCGATCGGCAGCACCGTGACCTATCGGGACGAAACCACCGGCCTGGAAAAGTCCGTGACGCTGACCTTCCCCGAAAATGCCGACATCAGTTGTCAGCGGGTGTCGCTGATGACGCCGATCGGCGTGGCCCTTCTGGGGCTGGCCGAGGGGGCGGAGTTCTTCTGGGACACGCGCGACGACCAGCGCCGGACCTTGACCGTGATCCGCGTCGAGCAGCCCGACCTGGAGGGGCGAAGCGATCCGGCTTCATGACCGCGCAGAGAGCAAGGGAGAAGCGGGGGCCGGACCGCTCTTTGGTCGCGTCCGGTGACCCCGGCCAAACCGACAGGAAGCGAATGCCGACGCGGCTGCACAAGACCTTCTTTCACGGAGTCAGCAAGATGGCGTTCATCGACACGCCGTTGCCGCGACTCGTCCTTCATTCAAACGAAAACCATATGGAAACACCAACTCCTACCTGATATTGTGGCCATCAATCAGGGTGACTCAAGATGTTCGATTCATCAGGGCAAATGGATGTGTTCCCGACGGCTGTCGATCTCAAGCGGATCGACCCATCCCTGAACATGAGGCGCTTCTATCGGATGACGCTTCAGCCCGATCTCTTTGGCGGCGCAAGCCTGGTTCGGGAATGGGGCCGCATCGGGTATCGTGGGCAAACGCTCGTCGAGCGGCATGAGGACGAGGGCAGGGCGGTGACTGCGCTGATGGCTCTTTCAGCGACCAAGAGGCGCAGGGGCTATCGGTTTCGGGGTGAC
>JAGRMU010000072.1 GCA_020441165.1 Sedimentitalea sp. | reverse complement strand
TCGCGGAACCGGCGCAGCACGTCGATGCGCTGCAGCCGCCGGCCCTCCATGGGCAGCGCGCCCAGCACCGGCAGGCCGGTCGTCTCCGCCAGCTCGCGGGCCGAGCGGAAGGTGTCGCTCAGCCGCTCGAACAGCAGCACCAGCCCGATCCCGGCCAGCAGCCCGAAGAGCACCGAGGCCAGCAGCGTGCGGGTGCGCCGGGTCGACAGCGGCCGCGCCGGCGGCTCGGCCGGCGAGAGGACCCGTGCATCGGCGGTCTGCACCTCTTCCTGCTCGGAGGTCTCGTTCAGCCGCGCCAGGAAATTGGCGTAGAGATTGCGGCTGGCCTCGGCCTCGCGCTCCAGCTGGCGGATCTGCAGGGCGGCGCGGGACTGCTCCAGCGCCAGATCCTCCAGCGCCCGCACCTCGCCCTCGGTGCGCTCCTCTCGGGCCCGCGCGACGATCCAGTCGGAGCGCGCCGCCTCGACGATGCTGCCCGCCTCGGCGGCGACATTCGCGGCGATCTCGGCCAGCTGCATGTCGATCCGCTGCACCGAGGGGTGCGTCTCGGGCACCGAGGCCAGCAGGTTGGTGCGCTGCGAGAGCAGTTCGTCCTCGCGGGCGCGGTAGGACTGGATCAGCGAGGAGGCGCGGAACTCCGAGATCGCCCCGAAATCGCGCCCCTCGGCCACGGCGTCGCGCAGCCGCTCATAGGTGGCCAGTGCCGTGGTGGTCGCGTTGCGCGCCACGGTCAGGATACCGTTCAGCGCGCTCAGCTGCTGCTGGGTGATCTCCAGCGACTGGCCCGATTGCACCGACTGGTGCGAGCGCGCCGCCTCGACCGCCTCCTCGGCACCCTGCATTCGCAGGCGCAACTCCTCGACCCGCTCCGACAGCCAGGCGGTGGCGGTGCGGGTGGCATCGAGCTTGGCCTCGATCTGGGCGCGCATGTACTGATCGGTCAGGGTGTTGACGATCTTCGCCGACAGCTCCGGATCGGTCGAGGCGTGGCTGATCCGGATGATCCGCGTTCCCGGCAGCGGCTCGAAGTCGAGACCGCGGGCGAGGCTGGCGATCGCCGCCGCGCGAACCTGCCGGTCCTGCGCCGCGCCGGGCGGCGGCGTCGGCTCGGGCAGCGACAGGATGCCGAGGTTGGTCAGCCCCTCGCGCAGCGCCGGGGGCAGGGTCAGGAACCCGCTGGCCGGCAGGCGCAGCGCGGGGTTGAAGCGCGGATCGTCGGTGAGGTGCAGCGCGTCGACGACGCGGCCGATCAGGCTCGAGGATTGCAGCACCTCGACCTCGTTCAGCATGGTGCGCTCGTTCACCGCCGCCCCCGAGACCACCTGCGGCAGCGTGGTGACGCTGCCGCCGGGCAGCGAGAACATGACCTTCGAGCTTGCCTTGTACTGCGGCACCATCTGCGAGACTGCGAGCGCGCCGACTAGCGCGCCGAGCGCCATGCAGAGCGCGATGGTGCGCCGGCCGCGCCAGAGGCGGCTCGCCAGGCCGCGCAGGTCGATGCTCAGATCGTCCTCCGGCGCGGCGGGCAGCGCCGCGGCCCGCGCGGCGCGCAGCGTGGCCGGGCTGATCGATGTGTCCTGCTTCATGCCTGCGCCCGATCCGTTCTTTCGCCGACCCCTGTCCGGCGGCGGCCGGCCCGCCCCGGGGTCCGCCCTGCGCCAGACCCGCGCCCGTTAACGGGCCGTTCATCTTCTTGCGCTAAACTAGGTTAACAAATCGTAAGGAATGCTCCCCATTCTCAGGAAACTTCTCTTTTGTGGTGCCCTCGCCGCCGCGCTTTCGGGCGGCTCTCCCGCCGCCGCGACCTATTGGTGGAGCTGGGCGCAGAAGCCTCCGAAACCCGCGCAGGCCGAGGCGACCTGCCAGGCGCTCGCGGACGAGGTCCGGCAGCGGGCGGAGCAGCTGCGGGCCCGCCTCGGCGACCGCGCCGCGCAGGCACGCTACGCCTATACGTTCAACAGCTACGCCTGGTTCGCCGAGGCGCGCTATCGGACCTGCATGCGGGTGATGGCGCATTGGGTGCCGGTCCAGAGCGGCAAGTAGCGGATCACTCCGCCGGCGCCCTCGCGTGCACCCCGGCGATCACCGGGGAGGCGGCGAGAATGGTCTCGGCAAGGCCCGGCTTGAACCGCGCGATGGTCGCGATGTCGCGCCCGATCCCCCGCGCTTCCCCCGTCGTCAGCGCGCCCGCGTCCGGCGCGATTACCGCCGCGGCCAGGAACTCGGCAAAGGCCAGGCGGGTCATCGCCAGCGGCGCGTTGTACGGCGCCAGGGTCCAGCTTGTCTCCATCGCCGGCCGCGCATCGCCGACGCGGTCCTGGATCGCCCGCGCCCAGGCCAGCGAGGCCCAAGTGAAGGCATCCGCCGGCGCCAGCTCCAGCGAGCGGTGCAGCAACTCCTCGGCGCGCGAAGCGCGGGCCATGGCCTGCGCCGCATCGGCCAGCGCGTCGTCCTCCCCCGCGCCAAGCAGCAGGTCGGCCCGCAGATAGCCCTCGCCCAGTTGCCGGTAGTATTCGCCCCGGTCGAAATGCGCCTGGGCCAGGGGAACCCGCCAATCGCCGAACGGCCCCGCGACCCGGTGCGCCGGGGCGAAGGCCGGGCTGCCGCGCAGCACCTGCCAGAGCGTCGCGCCGCCGATCCCGAGCAGCGCCAGGCACAAGACCGTCATCGCCCATCGCGCCATGCCGCGCCCCTTTCGCCGTGCCGACCGTAGCCGGATCGCCGCCATCCTGTACCGGCTGCATTTACAAAGTGTTTACGGTGATCAGCGCCTCGCCCGCGTCGAGGCGCACAGCCGTCAGCCGGCCGGTGTGATAGGCCCCGGTGTCGATGCCGACGCGTCCGGGATGAACCTCGGGCTCGGGGCGGTCGTAGTGGCCATGCACCACCCGGAGCCCGGGAATCGGCCGCGGGACGAGGAACCCCGGCGCGCCCCAGAGCATCGCGTGCGCGTCGGAGAACCGCGCCGTCCCCGCGGGGTTCAGCCCGGCATGGGCAAAGACCACATCGCCCGAGCGGATGTGGCTCGGCAACGCCTGCAGGAAACCCAGCCGCGTCCCAAGGGCCGTCACCAGCGCGTCGCGCACCCCCCCGAGCGCCGCCGGATCGTCGGTCTCGCCCGGACAGCCGATGCCGAAGCTCGCCAGGGTCTGGGCCGCCCCGAAGTCCAGCCAGGCGCGGCCATGGACCGGATCGGCCAGGAAGGCCAGCATCGCCGCCTCATGATTTCCCATCAGGCAGTCGACGTTCCGGTCGCGGGCGGCGCTGAGCTCGGCCAGGGTCTCGATCACCCGCGCGCTGTCGTCGCCCCGGTCGACATAATCGCCGAGCATCACCAGCCGCGTCTGCCGGCCGTCGTCGAAGCGCGCGGCGTCGGCCTCGATCCGGGCCAGCATCGCCAAAAGCAGATCGTGACGGCCGTGCAGGTCGCCGACCGCGTAGATCCGCTCGCGCGGGTCCACCCCGGGAACGTCCCGGGCATCGGGTTCGGCGGGGGCGTGCGGGGTCGGGCTCATGCACAATCCTAGCACGAGTGGCAAGCGCCGCGCCATGGCTGCGGGGCGCGACCGGGTTCGCCCCTGTTGCTCCGGGTCTACGTTCGCGCACCGACGCAAAACCGGCCACTTGCCGCGCGAGTCCGGATGGAGGAGAACGGCAACTGAACAATCCGAGGTTGAGTGAGTGATCCCCAAGTGCCTTTTGATTGCAGGAGTCACCCTTCTCGCCGCCTGCACCAGCGCCGGGCCGCGCGGCCCGGACATCGTCAAGTCGGGCAACGCGGTCACCGCCACCCGCGCGACGGAGGAGAAGTTTGCGCTGATCGAGGTGGACCGCACGGTGGCCAAACGCGCCTCGGCCGAGATCGCGCGCAACCGCGGCTGGCATGCCAACCAGGGCGCCGGCCCGGTGCGGCTGGGCATCGGCGACACCGTCCAGGTCTCGATCGTCTCGACCAGCGATGCCGGCTTCGTCGATTTCAACTCGAACGCGATCTCGCCGGTCTCCACCGCCGCCCTCCCGGCCCAGAAGATCCGCGAGACCGGGCGGATCAACGTGCCCCCCATCGGCGAGGTCGAGGCGCGCGGCAAGACCGTTTCGGACCTCGAGCAGGAGCTGACGCGCCGCCTCTCGGAGGTGCTGGTCGAGCCCTCGGCGGTGGTGCAGCTTGTCGAGCGGCAGAGCGCGCGGGCCTATGTGGTCGGCCAGGTCGCCGGCACCGGCCCCGTCGCGCTCGACGAGGTGAACGCGCGGCTGATCGACGTGATCACCAAGGCGGGCGGGCCCACCGCCCGGACCGAGGATCTGGAGGTCGCGCTGTCGCGGCGCGGCCGGTCGGCGGCGATTCCGATGGACCTGCTGTTCCGCGATCCGCGCTACAACATCCAGGTGCTGCCGGACGACGTGATCACCATCCAGCCGCCGAGCACCAAGATCACCATCCTCGGCGCCGCCAGCCGCAACCAGACGCTGGAATTCAACGAGACCGACGTGTCGCTGGTCGAGGTTCTGGGCCGCAGCGGCGGGTTGCAGAACCGGCGCGCCGACCGGCTGGGCGTGTTCCTCTACCGGATGCTGCCGCGCGAGGTGGTGGCCAGCCTGGGGGTTCCGGTGCAGGACCTGCCGGGCGAGACGATCCCGGCGGTCTTCCGTTTCGATTTCTCCGAACCCACAGTCTATTTCATCGCCGAGGAGTTCGACGTTCAGGATGGCGACATGCTCTACATCTCGAACAACCTCTACGAGGAGATCGACGCGCTGACGTCGCTGTTCCGCAGCGTGGTGGTCAGCCCGGTGAATTCGGCGCAGTCGATCATCGACTAGCAGGCGGGATTTCCGCCGTGGCTGCCGCGCCGCTCTCCCCGACACGGCGGTCCTTCATCGCAAGATTTCCCGTGTCCGGCGTCTTTGCGCGCCGGTCCTGGCAGGCGTCCGAAATGGCTTCGGCCGGAAAAAGGTTAATTTAACAATATAGTAAGACAAATTTTCGATGAATCGGACATGAGCGTCATGTTCGAGTCCATCGACCCCGCAACCCTCCGCGTCAGCGCCGTCCCCGCCGCTCTGCCGCCCGCCCGCGCGGCCAGAGATCGGCTGTCCATCAGCCCGGCCAAGCGCATCACCGACCTCTGTTTCATCCTCGTCGCGCTGCCCGGGATGGTTCTGGTCGCGCTGCTGCTGGTGCTGATGAACCCGGTGCTGAATCCCGGCCCGCTCTTCTTCCGGCAGGACCGGATGGGCCTCGGCGGCCGCCGGTTCCGGATGTGGAAGTTCCGCACGATGCTGCCCGATCCCGCCGCCCGGCTCCACGATGCGCCGGTCGAGCTGCACCGGATCACCCCCCTGGGGCGGTTCCTGCGCAGGACCCGGATCGACGAGCTGCCCAATGCCCTCAACGTGATCGCCGGCGACATGAGCCTCGTGGGGCCGCGCCCCGATGTCTATGACCACGCCGCCGAATACCTGCGCTCGGTGCGCCACTATCGGCACCGGCTGGCGGTGCGCCCGGGGATCACCGGGCTCGCGCAGGTCCAGAGCGGCTATGCCGACAGCCGGGCCGCGATCCGCCGCAAGGCGCGGCTCGACCGCTTCTATGTCGAGCGCGCGCAGACCGGGCTCGACCTCTACATCCTGCTGCGCACGGTTCCGGTGATGCTGACTGGCTTTGGCGCCAAATAGCCGCTAGTCTCGCGCCCAGTTGGCAAGACGACGGGTCCAGTGGCCGCATGAATGCCCGAACCGACAACTGGTATCTTGTGCAGGTCCGGCCCGGCGCGGCCGAACGGGCGCGGCTCAATCTCGCGCGCCAGGCGTTCCGCAGCTTCATGCCGCAGCGCGAGACCACCCAGCGCCGCGGCCGGCACCTGCAGCGGGCGCGCCGGCCGCTCTTCCCGGGCTATCTCTTCGTGCAGATCGACCCCGAGCGGCAGGAGTGGCGCAGGATCAACTCGACCTACGGAGTGTCCCGGCTGGTGGCGCTGGAACGCGGGTGCCCGACCCGGGTGCCGCCGCAGGTCATGGCCGGGATCTTCGGGCACTGCGACGGCGACACCTGGCGGGTACAGGCCGACGGTCTGGAACCGGGGACCGAAGCGCGGCTGGTCCAGGGGCCCTTCGCCCGGATGATCGCGACCGTCGAGGCCCTGCCCGAGGCGGACCGGGTGCTGGTCCTGCTGGAGCTGATGGGCCGCGCCACCAGGGTCGGCGTGTCGCTCGACGATCTGGAAATCCTCTGATCGCTTTCCGCGGTGTCGGATTGAACCGATACTGGTCGCGTCAGAATTTGTTAACCGCGCGTTAACCACCCGCGCCCATACACTCTCTTAACAATATTGGCCGACCGACCACACCCTTCATGGTTGCTCGGCTGCCCGGCGAAAGGCGGACGTCGCGACGATGCCCGCCGGTCCGGACCCCGCGCCTCCCTGCGGCTTGCCACCGGGACTGCGGTAGCCGTGGCATGGGACCGGCGACACAACCCACCGAAAAGGGCTGTCGCCGGGACGCGC
Source organism: Sedimentitalea sp. (assembly GCA_020441165.1). GTDB lineage: Bacteria > Pseudomonadota > Alphaproteobacteria > Rhodobacterales > Rhodobacteraceae > JAGRMU01. Next base: position 19,024 of record JAGRMU010000072.1, on the reverse strand, counting down.
AAGGGTGTCTAAGAACGGCGGGTGCAAGAACCGCCTTGGCGAGGCAGACACAAGGACGTCATGACCAGGATCTTCATCACCGGAACCGCCGGCTTCATCGGCTTCCACCTCGCCCGGCTGCTGCTGGACGAGGGGATCCGCGTGCACGGCTTCGACGGGATGACCGATTATTACGACGTCGCGCTCAAGCGGCGCCGGCACCAGATGCTGCTGCAGGACCCGGGCTTTGCCGCCACCGAGGCGATGCTCGAGGACGAGGCCGCCCTGGCCCGCGCCATCGAGGACTTCGCCCCCGACGTGATCGTGCATCTGGCCGCGCAGGCCGGGGTGCGCTACAGCCTCGAGAACCCGCGCGCCTATCTCGACAGCAACGTGATCGGCACCTTCAACGTGATGGAGGCGGCGCGGCGGCTGAAGGTGCGGCATCTGCTGATGGCCTCGACCTCCTCGGTCTATGGCGCCAATGACGACATGCCCTTCGCCGAGACCGACAAGGCCGACACCCAGCTGACCATCTATGCCGCCACCAAGAAGGCCAACGAGAGCATGGGCCATGCCTATGCGCATCTGTGGGACCTGCCGACGACGATGTTCCGGTTCTTCACCGTCTACGGCCCCTGGGGGCGCCCGGACCTGGCGCTCTTCAAGTTCGTGGACGCGATCCTCGACGGCCGCCCCATCGACATCTACAACCACGGCGAGATGTACCGCGACTTCACCTATGTGGACGATCTCGTCCGCGCCATCCGGCTGTTGATCGACGTGCCCCCGGCACGCCCCGAGACCGCCGGGGACATCCCGGAGGGCGACAGCCTCTCGCCGGCGGCGCCGTTCCGGATCGTGAACATCGGCAACTCGCAGAAGGTGCGGCTGCTCGATTTCGTCGATGCCATCGAGGCCGAGCTGGGGATCAAGGCCCAACGCAACTACATGGACATGCAGATGGGCGACGTGCCGGCCACCTGGGCCGATGCCACCCTGCTGCGGGATCTGACCGGATACGCGCCGGCGACGGACATCCGCACCGGCATCGCCCGTTTCGTGACCTGGTTCCGCGACTATTACGGCAAGTGATGCAGGACGGCCCCGGGCATGACATGGCGGACCTGACCGATCTGAGGATCGGCATCGTCGGCCCGGGCGATGTCGGCCTGCCGCTGGCGATCCCGCACCCGCAGGTCCGCGAGATCGGGGCGGCGGGCATCCGCAGCTTCGGACGGGCGCCGCATGTGCTCTACGATCTGAAATACCTGTTCGGCCCGCAGGACAGCGACCTGCGGCTGTGACCGGGGCGGCGTGATCGAGGCAATAGCACCGTGCTGACCCTGCGCCGCGCAATCGGGTTGCTGACCCCGCAGGAGCGTCGCAAGGGGCTGCTGGTCATGCTGCTGATGATCGTCACCGCCATCCTCGAGATGCTGGGCGTGGCCTCGGTCTTTCCCTTCCTCGGGGTGCTGGCGGATCCGGGTGCCATCGCGCGCAACGCCTATCTGGCCCGCGCCCATGCCGCGCTGGGGTCCCCCTCGACCACCGCCTTCCTGTTCCTGCTCGGCGGGGCGGCCTTCGCGATGATCCTGCTGGCCGCGCTGGCCCGCACCCTCAACCTCCATGCGATCAACCGCTTCACCTTCATGCGTCGGCACACGATCAGCACCCGCCTGCTCGCCGTCTATCTGCGCCAGCCCTATGCGTTCTTCCTGGACCGGCACAGCGGCGATCTGGCCAAGGGCATCCTGGCCGAGGTCAACCAGGTCATGTCCGGGGTGTTTCAGCCGGCCGCGAACATGATCGCCCAGGGCTTCACCCTGATCGCGCTGGCCGGGCTGCTGCTGCTCGTCGATCCCTGGGTCGCCGGCTTCGTCGCGCTGACCCTCGGCACGGTCTATGCGGCGATCTACCTGGCGCTGCGGCCCCTGGTCGAGCGCATCGGGCGGGCGCGCGCCGAGGCCATCCAGACCCAGTTCGAGGTCGCCGGCGAGGTGCTGGGCGGCATCAAGGACATCAAGATTCTCGGCCGCGAGCGCAGCTATCTCGACCGCTATTCGGAGGCCTCGCGCGCCGCCGGGCGGTCGTTGTCGGCGGCGGCGACCCTCTCGCAAGTGCCGAAATTCGGCATCGAGGCGGTGGCCTTCGGCGGCATCATCCTCCTGGCGCTCACGGTTCTGGCCCGCGAAGGCGGGCACCCGGGGGGCGCGGTGGGCCAGGTGGTTCCGGTGCTGGGGCTCTATACCCTCGCCGGCTACAAGCTGCTGCCGGCGATCCAGACCATCTATCGCGGCATGCTGCAGCTGCGCTTCGGCGCCGCCGCCGTCGACGCGCTGCATGACGACATGGCCCGGGCCGCCGCGCTGCCCCGCCTCGCCCGCGCCCCCGCGGCGCCGCTGCCGCTGACCCGCGCGCTGACCCTCGACGGGGTCGGCTACAGCTATCCGGGCGCCGACCGTCCCGGGGTCAGCGACATCACGCTCCGCATCCCGGCCGGGCAGAGCCTGGGGATCGTCGGCAGCACCGGCGCCGGCAAGACCACGCTGGTCGACCTGATCCTCGGCCTGCTGGAGCCGACCGAGGGGCGGCGGCTGGCGGACGAAGTCGAGATCACCCCGCAGACCCTGCGCGTCTGGCAGGCCAATGTCGGCTATGTGCCGCAATCGATCTTCCTGGTCAGCGGCACCATCGCCGAGAACATCGCCCTCGGCGTGCCGGCGGGCGAGATCGACCGGGCGCGGGTCGAAACCTGCGCGCGGATGGCGCGGGTGCACGAGTTCATCACCGAGGGCCTCGGCCACGGCTATGACACCCAGGTCGGGGAGCGCGGCGTGCGCCTCTCGGGCGGCCAGCGCCAGCGCATCGGCATTGCCCGCGCGCTCTATCGCGACCCGGCGCTGCTGGTGCTCGACGAGGCCACCAGCGCCCTCGACACCGCCACCGAGCAGGAGGTGATGGCGGCGATCGGCGCGCTGGCCGGCACCAAGACGGTGATCATGATCGCCCATCGTCTCTCGACCGTGGCGCGCTGCGACCGGATCGTGGTGCTCGACAAGGGGCGCATCGCCGGGACGGGCGACCATGACGAGCTGATGGCCGGCAACGCGGTCTTCCGGGCGATCTCGGGGCGATGAGCCTGCGCAAGCGCCTGCTGCCAACCGGCTTGCGGCGCCGGCTGTCGCTGGCGCTCGACCGGCGCCACAAGCTGCATTTCCTGCATATCGGCAAGACCGCCGGCAGCCAGATCGGCCATCTCTGCGAGAGCGTCAACGCCGCATCGAAGGACTGGCGCTTCGTCAAGCAGCACCATCGCGTGCGCCTCGCCGATCTGCCGCGCGGCGCCGCGTATGTCTTCGGCATCCGGCACCCGGTGTCGCGGTTCCGGAGCGCGTTCTACAGCCGCAAGCGCAAGGGCCAGCCGCGCAACTACAACGAATGGAGCCCCGAGGAGGCCCGCGCCTTCGCCCGGTTCGACCATGCGAACGACCTGGCCGAGGCCCTCTTCGAGGACAGCGCCGACGGCCGCGCGGCGCTGGCGGCGATGCTGTCGATCAAGCATGTATCCACCCGCCAGACCGCCTGGTTCGAGCCGCACGGCACCTTCCTGCGCAGCCGGCCGCCGCTGGCCATCCTGCGCCAGGAGCATCTCGCGGCCGATCTCGCCGCCCTCGCCGCCCGGATCGGTCTCGATTGCCCGCTGACCCCGACACCGGACCCCGTCGTCGCGCATCACAACGACTATCGCGGCGCCCCCGAGCTGAGCGCCCGGGCGGTGGACAACGTGGAACGCTGGTACGCCGCCGACATCGCCTTCGTGGGGGCCTGCGAGGCATGGATCGCCGCGCAGCGATGAGGCCCGGCGATGCGATCCTGCGAGCGCCGCGCTGAGATGCGGCTGATCCTGCATGCCGGAACCCACAAGACCGGCACCACGACGGTGCAGGAGGTGCTGGCCGCGAACCGGTCCTGGCTGAGAACGCGCGGCGTGGTCTTCCCGGCCCTGCCCGGCTGCAGCGACAGCCACAACGACTTCGCCCACCGGCTGGCCCTGGCCGACGCGTCCGGCTTGCGCGGCCTGCGCGAACAACTGCGCTCGGTGGCCGAGCCGGACGCGACCCTGATCCTGAGCGCCGAGGAATTCTCGGCGCGCATCCTGGGCGAGCGCCACTGGGAGGGATTCGACCGGCCGGATTACTGGCAGAGGCGCCGCGCCTACCTGGTCCGGCTGCGCGAGATCGCCTCCGGGCTCGGCCCGCCCGAGCTGCTGATCTGCTATCGCCGCGCCGACCAGTACGCGGCCTCGCTTTATGCCACCAACCTGCTGAGCGACCGCTTCCGCTGGAGCTTTGCCGAGTTCCTGACCCGCTGCGCGCCGCTCTTCGATTTCTCGGCGCAGCTGGCGCTGATCCGCGAGGTCTTCCCGGGGGCGCGGGCAAGCCCCTTCGACACGCTGAGGCCAGATTTGGTGCCGCGCTTCTGCGCCTGGGCCGGGCTGCCGGTGCCGCCGGGAACCGGGAGGCACAGCAAGATCACCCCCGACGCGCGGGTCATCGCCTGGCTCCACGCCCGGCGCGCTGCGGGCGGGCCGGAGCGGCAGCAGGCCCGCGCCACCGAGTTCGCCCGCCAGCCGCACGCCTCGGCGCCGTTCCGGACCGCGCCGCGGGCCTGGCTCTGGCCCTCGGACGCCGCCCGGCGGGCGTTCCTGGCCAGTGCCACCGAGCCCGAGCCCGGGTTCTTTGCCGCCGGTGCGGCCGACGCGGCCCCGGCACGCTGCGTCACACCGCAGGATCTGGACGCGGTCGAGGCGGCCTTCGCCGCCTGGCGACGCGGCGCCCTCTGGCGGGCCGTCACCCCCGCCGCGCTGCGCCGCCGCATCGCGCGGACGGGCCGGCTGCGGGGGGCGACGTGAGATGACCGCACGGGCGAAACCGGCGGTGGACGGTCTCCCGCGCGGGCGGGCGGCGCAGGCGCACGCAGGCAGCGCAGTGAAGCACCTCGCCCGACGGCTGCGCAACGCCCTGCGGCGCACCGCCTTCGCCGCGCTCACCCCGGGGCTGCGCCTCGATCCGGCCGAACTGGTCGCCAACCGCTCGGTGCTGGTCATCGGCCCGGCGGCGGGCGTCGCCGGGGAGCTCGCCGAGCTGGACCCGGACGGCTTTGACGTGATCATCCGCATGAACCGGGGCCTCTTGCTGGCCGCCGATCCGGCTAACGGCGTCGGGACCCGCACCGACATCCTCTTCCACAACCTCAAGGAAGCGGGCCCGCGCTCGGCCGGACGGCTGAGCGGCGCGCTCCTGGACGCGGGCGGCGTGCGCCACGTGGTCTTTCCGCACGCCCTGCCCGGTCAGCTGCACGCCATTCGGCGGGCGCGGCACCGGCTCCGCAGCCTGGCCTGCCGGGCCGACCTGCGGCTGGTGCCTCCCCGCCTCTCGGAACGGCTCTCGCGGGAACTCGCGCCGTGGCTGCCGACCACCGGCACCGTCGCCATCGCCTTCGCCGCCGAGGGGCGCCCGCGCCGGCTGGCCATCGTCGGCTTCTCGTTTTTCCGCACGGGATACCAGCCGGGCTACGCCCCGGCGGCAAACGCGGGATCGGACCCGGCGGCCTGGGCGGCAGGAGACGGCGCGCACGATCCGCTGCGCGACCGCGATGTCCTGCGCACCCTTCTGGCGGAGCTTGCCGACAGCGGCGTCGAGGTGGTGCTGGGCCGCGAGGTTCGCAAGCACCTGGGCGCGACGGGGCCCGCGGTGGGTACCAGCCGATGACCGGCGCGCGCCCGCTCGCATCGGTGATCATCCCCAGCCACAACCGGCGGGCGCTGCTGATCGAGGCGATGGACTCGGTGCGCGCGCAGAGCTACCGGCCGCTCGAGCTGATCGTCGTGGACGACGGATCCACCGACGGCACCGCCGAGGCGGTCGCCGCGTGGATCGAAGCCCAGAAGGATGCGCCGGACTTTCAGGCGCTGCTGCTGGTTCAGCCCAATGCCGGCGCCCCGGCGGCCCGCAACTGGGGATTTGCCGCCGCGCGGGGCGCGTACATTCAGTACCTGGATTCCGACGACCTGCTCGGCCCCGAAAAGATCGCGACCGCCGCCCGGATTCTGGCGCGCGATCCCGAGGTCGACATGGTCTGCGCCGGGATGGAGATTCTCGACACGGCCACCGGCGCGCGACGGCGGTTCGAGGGCGCCGACCTGGCGGCGCGCCCGACCCCCGCCGAGATCGCCCTGCGCATGTCGCAGACCATGATCCCGGTGTTCCGCCGCGCGGTGATCCACGCGGCCGGCCCCTGGGACGAGCACCTGGCCGCCCTGCAGGACTGGGAATTCTTCGCCCGCGCGCTGCTGCATGTGCGCCGCGCGGCGGCGGTGCCCGGGGTGCACTGCGTGATGCGGCAGCATCCCGGTGCGCGGGTCTCGACCCGGCGGGACCGGCGCGCGGAGCTGGAGGCGAGCCGGGTCCGCGCGGTCCGCTCGGTACTGGACGCGATCCGGCAGAGCGGCGCGCGGGACCCCGCCGCCGAGGCACGGATGCTGCGCTGGTACGCGGCGGCGGTTCTGGCGGTGGCGCGTCTGGGCGGCGGCGCCGAGGCCCGCGCGCTGCTGGCCGAAGACGCGGATCGCTGGCCGGACTGGATGCGGTTCCGGCTATTGCGCCGGGCGCTGCTGGGGGTCTGCCGCCTGCCCGGGCCGAGCCTTGACCGGCTGGTGCTGAATGCCCGGCGCTGGAGATCCCGCGCATGAGCGCCGGCGCGATGCGGCGCCTGGCCGCGCCCTTCTCGCCCCGCCGCCGCAACCAGCTCGCCTCGCTCCTCACCCGGCCGCGGCTCTGGGGCCTCAGCGAGACCGCGTTTCACGCGCCGATCCTGGTCTCCGGCGCGCCGCGCTCGGGTACCACCTTTCTGGCGGAACTGCTGGCGGACGGAACTGGCGGGCGCATCGTGTTCGAGCCGATGGCCCACGGCCTGACCTATCGCCGGCTGCGGGCCTTGACTCGCCCGATGGTGCTGATGCCGTCGCCCGAGCTGCTGCAGGCGGTGGGCTGGCTGCTGCACGCACCCCTGCCCTATAACCACCGGATCGACCATCTGGCCCGACCCGGGCGCAGCGGCACGCGGATCGTCAAGGACCTGCGGCTGAGCTTCTGCCTGCCGGAGATCGCCGCCGCCTTCCCCGAGGCGACGATCCTGCACATCGTGCGCCACCCCTTCGACGCCATCCGCAGCCACCTCAAGCTGACGCTGGCCACCGATCATCTGACCCGCGCGCGGCGCCGGGTCGGCCTTCTGCTCGGCCATACCGACCTGAAGGCCCGCATCCCCTGGCTGCACCGGCTGCGGTTCGACCCGGAATCGGCGGCGCAGATGCAGCTCGTCGAATGGTGCGTCACGCAATTTCCCGTGACGCAGGCAGCTGCGGCGGGGCGGATCGAGATCCTGCGCTATGCCGATCTGGTCCGGCCCGAGACGCGCGATGCGGCCCTCGGCGTCCTCGCCGACGCGCTGAAGGCCCGTGCGATCCCCTTCGACCGCGCGTTGCTGCAGCCCGACCGGCCCTCGACCACCTCCAATACCGGAGAAGCGCCGGTCCCGGCGCAGCGGATCGACCGGCACGAGGGTTTCTTCCCCGAGGCGGAAACCGCCGCCATGTTCGCCATCCTGCGCGAGGCCGGCATGATGGCCGATGCCCGTCACGATATCTTCGGGCAAAGGCTGGCCTGAGCGGCAATGACGAACGATGCCCCGATCCGCGATGCGCCCAGGCCGGTGCTTCTGGCCTATGACTACCCGCCCAACGATGGCGGGATCAGCCGGCTGGGGGCCGGGCTGGCCGAGGAATTGGCCCGGCGCGGCCAGCCGCCCCTGGTCGTGACCCTGCGCGGGACGGAAGCGGCGGGCCTCGCCCGCCCGGGCGGACCGGTCATCGAGGTCTCGCCCCGCCGCGGCCGGCGCGAGGTGGAGACCTTGCGGGCCCTGCGGGCGCTGCCGGTCTCGACCCCGGTGATCGCCACGGTCTGGAACCCCGAGGCGACGCTGGCGCTGCTGGCCGGGCGGCGGCGGCTGACCATCCTCGCCCATGGCAACGAAGTGATGGCCTATCATGGCAAGCCGCTGAAGACCCGGCTGCGGCGCGCGGTTCTGGGCGCCGCGACCTGCGTGGTCTGCAACAGCCGCCATACCGAAGCGCTGGTGCGCGCCGCCGCCCCCAGAGCCAGAACCGTGGTGATCCGCCCGGCGGTCGATGCCGAACGCTTCCGCCATCCCGGCGGGAAGGCGGCGGCGCGGCGCCGGCTTGGTCTGCCCGAGGACGCGCGGGTGGTGCTCAGCGTGTCGCGGCTGGCGCCGATGAAGGGACACGACACCGTGCTGCGGGCGATCGCCCGTCTGCCCGACCTCGCGCGGGCCGGCCTCTGCTATGCCATCGTGGGACAGGGCCGGCATCGCGCCGCGCTGGAACGCATGGCGCGCGATCTGGGCATCGCCGCCAACCTGCGCTTCGCGGGCTTCGTTGCCGACGCGGCGCTGCCCGCCTGGTACGCCGCCGCCGATCTCTTCGCGCTCTGCAGCCGTGCCGATCCCGCCGCCCGCGCCATCGAGGGGTTCGGCATGGTCTTCGCCGAGGCGCAGGCGGCCGGCATACCGGTTCTCGGCACCCGCTCAGGCGGCATTCCCGATGCCGTCACCGAGGGCGACGGCGGCTGGCTGGTGGCGGAAGGCGACGACGCCGCCGTCGCCCGGTATCTGCAGGCGCTCTGCGACGATCCGGACGCCTTTGCCGAAGAGGGGCGCAAGGGCCGCGCGCGGGTGCTGCGCGAGTTGACCTGGCGCGCCTATGTCGATGCCTTGCTCGATGTGCTCTGAACCGGCCGGTCACCGGGGCGGCGCGTGATGCACCCGCTGCTCGCCCCCTATTCGGTCATGGCGCTGGTGCTGCTGGCGATGTCGCTGGGCCGCTCGCGCATCGACCGCGCGGCAAGCTGGCTGATGGCCTGGAGCGCCATGGGCCTGGTGCTCTTCGCCGCGCTGACCCATGACTTCGGGGGCGATCTCAAGCGCTATCACGGTGCCTTCCTGCTGATCCGCGACCAGCCCCTGGCCGAGGTGCTGGGCGGCGGCGCCGCGAACCTGCTGTTCAACCTGCTGAACTGGATGATCGGGCAGGTCACCGACCATCGCCGCGCCCTCGGGGCGGTGGTGGCGGCGGCCTCGACCCTGGGGCTGCTCGTGGCCTTCCGCAGGCTTTTCTCGGCCTATCACGCCAGCCTGCTGGTCTTCATCTACTCGATGTATCCCTTCTATATCCAGTACGTGACGACCGGGCTGAAGCAGGCGCTGGCGATGACCTGCCTGCTGCTCGGGCTGGTGGCCCTCTTCCAGCACCGCCGTGCCGGATGGCTCTGGCTGGGGGCGGCGCCGCTCTTTCACACCGGCGCTTTGCTGGTCTTTCCGTTTCTCGCGCTGCACCTGGCGCTGGTCGCCTCGCCGCGCCTGCGCGCCCGTGCTTTGCCCGTCATGCTGGCCCTGCTGGCGGTGACCATCGGCCTCTCCGTCGCCGGTCTGAACGCCGCGCTTCTGGAGCCGGTTTTCGCGCGCATCGAGATTCCCAGCCGCTACGAGATCTATTTCCAGGACGCGGCGGCGATCGACTATCGCACCGGGTTCCGGCTGGATTTCACCCTCTTCTCGCTGATCCCGATGGCCAGCTACGGCTATCTGCGGCAGTTCCGCTATCCGCTCAGCGCCGCGATCTCGGGCTGGTGGCTGTCGCTCTACACCGCCTTCTGCATGATCTACCAGCTGTTCAGCTTCGCGCCCTTCGCCGACCGGTTCGCCGGCTTCGCCTGGTACCTGCTGCCGCTGGTGGTGATGGTGCAATGCGTCGAAAGCCGCTCGCGCCGGATCGTCTTCCAGCTGTTGCTGGTCTTCGTTCTGGCCAATATCGCCCTGCTGCAATTCTACACCGGGTCGCGGCTGGGATGAGCCGGGCCGAGCGTCATCTGTACCCGGCGCGACCCGTCGCCGGTCCGCTGCACATCCTGCTGACGGTCAACAGCGCGTGGAATGCGGTCAACTTCCGCCGCGCCCTGATCGCCGCGCTTCTGGCCCGGGGCCACCGGGTGACGGTGCTGGCGCCCGCCGATGCCCATGCCGCGCGGCTCGTGGAGATGGGGTGCCGGTTCGTGCCGCTGGCGATGGACAATCAGGGCCTGTCGCCGCTGCGCGACGCGTTTCTCTGGGGGCGGTTCATTGCGCAGTTCCGCGCCCTGCGGCCCGACCTGGTGCTGGGCTTCACGATCAAGAACAACATCTACGGGGCGCATGTCGCGGCGCGGCTGGGGATTCCCTTCCTGCCCAACGTCACCGGCCTCGGCACCGCTTTCATGGGCGACGGCTGGCTCAGCCGGCTGGCCCAGACGCTCTACCGGCAGGCCTTCGCGGCGGCCCCGGTGGTGTTCTTCCAGAATGGCGACGACCGACAGCTTTTCCTCGACCGGCGACTGGTGCGGCCCGGGCAGGTGCGGATGCTGCCCGGCTCGGGCATCGATCTGGCGCGGTTCGCGCCGGAACCGGCGACCATGCCCGGCACGGGGGTCCGCTTCCTGCTGATCGCCCGGCTGCTGCGCGACAAGGGGGTGGTGGAATATGCCGAGGCGGCGGACCGGCTGCGCGCGGCCCATCCCGGGGCCCGCTTCCAACTGCTCGGCGCCCTGGGCGCGGCCAACCGGACGGCCATCGACCCGGGCCTGCTGCGCGGCTGGGTCGCGCGCGGCGGCATCGACTACCTGGGCGAGACCGACGACGTGCGCCCCTTCATCCGCGAGGCCGACTGCATCGTGCTGCCCTCCTATCGCGAAGGCACGCCGCGCAGCCTGCTGGAGGCCGGCGCCATGGCCCGCCCGGTGATCGCCACCGCGGTGCCCGGCTGCCGCGACGTGGTCGCGGACGGCGTGACCGGCCTTCTCTGCCGGGCGCACGACAGCGCCGACCTGGCCCGCACCATGGCAGAGATGATCGCCCTCGGCCCCGCGCGCCGCTGCGCGATGGGCGCGGCCGGGCGGCGACGGATCGCCGCGATCTATGACGAGGCGCATGTCGTGGAGGCCTATCGGCGCGAGATCGACCGGCTGGCGCTGTCCCCGCGACCTTGGGACGCCGCCATCTCCCGCGCCGGAGCGCCGCATCTCGCCCGCTGAGAGGCGTCGTGGGAATGCGGTTGCGGTGATCGGAGGAACAGCGACGATCAGCGGCGGCGCAGGCGGATCACCACGTCGACCGACGCCACCTCGGCACCCTCCGGGGCGCGCGGCAGGCGGGTGATCACCAGCTCATCGGCGGGCGCGTCGGTCAGCCGCGCCTCGTCCTCCCAGTAGAAATGCGGATGATCATGGGTGTTGGTGTCGAAATAGCATTTCGCCCCCTCCACCGGCACCTCCTGCAACAGCCCGGCGGCGCAGAAGGTGCGCAACGTGTTGTAGACCGTGGCGAGCGAGACCTCCGCCCCCGAGGCGCGGGCGGCCTCGAACAGGCTCTCGGCGGTGACGTGCCGGTGCCGCCCGTCGCCCACCAGCCGCTCGGCCAGGGCCAGCCGCTGCCGGGTCGGGCGCAGATCGGCATGGGCGAGCCATTCGGTGGCGATTTCGGTCGGCGTCGACGGCATGGTCCGCTCGCAAGTTGCTCTGCGGGGAATATAGGGTGCGGCACGCCCGGAATTCAAATGAATTTCATTCGCAACTGCGCCGCAGGGACCGATCCGCCCTCGCCCTTGCAGGGATGACGACCCGGGTGCTAGGACGGGGCGAAGGAGCACCGCTCGAACAAGGAGACGCGCCGGCATGGCCCAATACCCCAGCAGCTTCGACAAGGAAGCCCTGCTCAGATGCGCCCGCGGCGAGCTGTTCGGTCCCGGCAATGCCCAGCTGCCCGAACCGCCCATGCTGATGATGGACCGCATCACCGAGGTCAGCGCCGATGGCGGCAGCCACGGCAAGGGCCATGTGGTCGCCGAGTTCGACATCCATCCCGACCTGTGGTTCTTCAAGTGCCACTTCCCCGGCAATCCGATCATGCCGGGGTGCCTGGGCCTCGACGGGCTGTGGCAGCTGACCGGGTTCAACCTCGGCTGGCGCGGGATGCAGGGGCGCGGCATGGCGATGGGCGTCGGCGAGGTCAAGCTGAAGGGCATGGTGCGGCCCGACCGCAAGATGCTGACCTACTGCGTGGACATGACCCGGATCATCGACCGCAAGCTCAAGCTGGGGGTCGCCAACGGACGGGTTGTCGCGGACGGCGAAGAGATTTATGCCGTATCCGACATGAAGGTGGGTCTGGCCTCTGCCGGAACCTGATCGCCTGGAAAGCGCACCTGTCATCGAGAGGAGGCCGCCGATGCGCCGTGTCGTCGTCACTGGGTTGGGCATCGTCTCATCCATCGGAAACAATGCCGCCGAGGTTCTGGCGGCGCTGAAGGCCGGCACCTCGGGCATCGAGGCCAGCCCCGAGATGGCCGAGCACGGGTTCCGCAGCCAGATCGCCGGAACCCTCAAGATCGACCCGGCCGAGCATGTCGACAAGCGCGCGCTGCGCTTCATGGGGCCGGGCGCCGCCTATGCCCATATCGCCATGGCCGAAGCGATCGCCGATGCCGGGCTCGAGGAGAGCGACATCGTCAACCCGCGCACCGGCCTGGTGGCGGGCAGCGGCGGGCCTTCGACCAGTGCCATGCTGGCCGCCCATCAGACCGTCCTGAAGACCGGCGCGACCAAGCGCATCGGGCCCTTCGCGGTGCCCAAGTGCATGTCCTCGACGATCAGCGCCAACCTGGCGACGGCCTACAAGATCAAGGGCATTAACTATTCCATCACCTCGGCCTGCTCGACCTCGNCATTGCATCGGCAACGCCGCCGAGCAGATCATGCTGGGCAAGCAGGACGTGATGTTCGCCGGCGGCGGCGAGGAACTGGACTGGACCCTCTCGTGCCTTTTCGACGCCATGGGCGCGATGAGCAGCAAGTACAACGCCACCCCGCAGAAGGCCTCGCGCGCCTTCGACGCCAACCGCGACGGCTTCGTGATCTCGGGCGGCGGCGGCATCCTGGTGCTCGAGGAGCTGTCCCGCGCCAGGGCGCGCGGCGCGAAGATCTATGCCGAGGTGACCGGCTATGCCGCGACCTCGGACGGCCATGACATGGTTGCCCCCTCCGGCGAGGGCGGCGAACGGGCGATGCGCCTGGCGGTCAGCACCCTGCCCGAGGGCCGCAAGGTCGGCTACATCAACGCCCACGGCACCTCGACCCCGGTCGGCGACGTGGGCGAGGTCGAGGCGGTGCGCCGGGTGTTCGGGCGCGGCAGCACCCCGCCGATCAGCTCGACCAAGTCGATGACCGGCCATGCCCAGGGCGCCGCGGGCGCGCTCGAGGCGATCTTCAGCCTGCTGATGCTGGACAATGATTTCATCGCCCGCTCGATCAATGTCGACACGCTCGACCCTGCCCTCGACCCGTCCGAGATCGCTCTCGAGACGGTGATGGACGCCGGGCTCGACAGCGTGATGACCAACAGTTTCGGTTTCGGCGGCACCAACGGATCGATGGTCCTGTCAAGATATCAAGAATAGGATCGCGAGATGTCGAATATCCTGAGCGGTCAGCGCGGGCTGATCATGGGCGTGGCCAATGACCGGTCGATCGCCTGGGGCATTGCCCGCGCGCTGCACGAGGCCGGGGCCGAGCTGGCCTTCACCCACCAGGGCGAGGCCTTCGGCAAGCGGCTCGAGCCGCTGGCCCAGTCCATCGGCTCGGACTTCATGGTAGATGTCGACGTGACCGACGACGCCTCGCTGGAGGCCGCCTTTGCCGCGCTGGCCGAGCGCTGGCCGACCATCGACTTCCTGGTCCATGCCATCGCCTATTCCGACAAGTCGGAACTGACCGGGCGGTTCCTGAACACCAGCCGCGCCAATTTCAAGAACTCGATGGACATCAGCGCCTATTCCTTCATCGAGGTGGCCCGCCGGGCCCATCCGCTGATGCGCGAGAAGGGCGGCACGCTGCTGACGCTCACCTACCAGGGCAGCACCCGGGTGGTGCCGAACTACAACGTGATGGGGGTGGCTAAGGCGGCGCTGGAGGCGGCGACGCGCTACCTGGCCAACGACCTGGGCCCCGACGGCATCCGCGTCAACGCGATCTCGCCGGGTCCGATGAAGACCCTGGCCGGGGCGGCGATCGGCGGTGCCCGGCGGACCTACAAGCATACCGAGCTGAACACCCCGCTGCGCCGCAACGCGACGCTCGAGGCGGTGGGCGGCACCGCGGTCTACCTGGTCTCCGATGCCGGGTCCTGCACCACCGGCGAGATCATCCGGGTCGATGGCGGCTATCACGTCCTGGGGATGCCGCAGCCCGACCAGATGTAGGGCGCCTGCGCCGGCATGCCGGCGCGGATTTGGTGAGTCCCGGCCGATGGCGTAGGACGCCCATCGCGGCCGCGGTCTGGCGGCGCAAGACAGCCTGCACCACCTACGCCAGATTCGCTTTCGCCTTGCTGCTTGGCGCCGTGATGAGGTCCGGCACCCGTGCGCAATGGTCGCCACGGGAACCGGCGCGGATTTCGCCGATACCGATGTCGCCTCGGCGGGGCTGCAATCGCTGATCGGTGCGGACGAGGATCAGGTCTCCGGGACCAGGAACCTCGACGGCACTGTCCGCGAGCGCAATGCAAGTCTTGTTGGAACCGCCCCCCTCTACGCCAAGGATCGCGCCCGCCAAGGCGGCGGGCCCTCGCACGATCCGGGGGCGCACCCCGGAGATTGCAACCGATATAACCCCGAAGGGACAACTTTCCAGGCGCCCAAACGCCTTGGCCGGCGACCCGAAGTTCAGTCGATCGCCACCAGTTCGATGGCGAAGGTCAGGTCCTGACCGGCCAGCGGGTGATTGGCGTCGAGCGTCACCTCGGTCTCGGTCACGTCGACCACGGTGACCGGCAGCGCCCGGCCGTCGGGGGTCTGCATCTGCAGCTGAAGGCCCGGCTCGACATGGATCTCGGCGGGGATCTCGGCGCGCGGCACCGCCTGGCGCATGCCCGGGTTGATCGGTCCGTAGGCCTCGTCGCAGGCGACCTCGACCGTCTTGCGCTCGCCCGGCGCCATCCCCGGCAGGGCGCTGTCCAGCCCCGGGATGATCTCGCCAGAGCCGACCTCGACCTGCAGCGGATCGCGCCCCTCGGAGCTGTCGAAGGTGGTGCCGTCCTTCAGGGTTCCGGTGTAGTGAAAGTGCACGGTGTCGCCGGTCTTGACCTCGGTCATCAGTATTTCCATCTTTTTCGGGGTGAGTTGAGCGACGGCCGCGTGTCTTGCGCGGGTACGATCGCGGGGGGCAGTCTATCGCCCGGGGACAAGATGTAAACCCCGGCTCAGGACCCGCCCGCCGGGGTCATCACCCCCAGCATCGCGCCCGACGGCTCGCGCAGCACCGCGAGGCGCCCGACATCGGGCACATCGAACGGGCCGTGCAGCAGCGCGCCGCCCTGCGCCAGGGTGCTGTCGACCGCCGCGTCGGCATCGTCGACCGCCACGTAGAGCATCCAGCCCGGCGCCTTGTCGTCGAGCCGCGCGATGCCCTCCATGTCGAGGATCCCGGCGACCGGCGCATCGCCCAGGAAGGCGACATGGTACATCGCGCCCTCGGCATTGGGCTGCGACTTGAACTGCCAGCCGAAGAGCCGCTTGTAGAAGACCAGCGCCTGGTCCGCCTGCCGCGTCATCAGCTCGTTCCACCAGATCGCACCGTGAATGTCGGACATTGCCGGATCCTCCCTGACCGCTCGGGATCACTCTGCCACAGGCCGGCGGGAAAATCACCCGCTCCCGGTCTTTCGCCGCCCTGCGGCCTGTGCCACTCTGCGCCGGAAGGGAGACCGCCATGCCGATCACCACCTGCGTTTTCGACGCCTACGGCACGCTCTTCGACGTCAGCGCCGCGGCGCGCCAGGCGGCAGCCGAGCCGGCGTTTCCGGCCCTGCGGGACCGCTGGGCGGACATGGCCGGGCAGTGGCGGGCGAAGCAGCTGCAATACACCTGGCTGCGGGCCATCGCCGGCGCCCATGCCGATTTCTGGCAGGTCACGCAGGACGGGCTGGACTGGGCGCTGGAGGCGACCGGGCTCGCGGGCGACGCGGCCCTGCGCGAGCGGCTGCTGGCGCTTTACTGGGAGCTGCAGGCCTTTCCCGAAGTGCCCGCCATGCTGGAGGCGCTGAAGGCGGCGGGGCTGCAGACCGCGATCCTCTCGAACGGCGCGCCGGCGATGCTGGACGGGGCGATGCAATCGGCCGGCATCGGCGCCCTGCTGGACGACGTGCTGTCGGTCGAGAGCGTCGGCGTCTTCAAGCCCGATCCGCGGGTCTACGACCTCGTCGGCGCCCGCTTCGGCTGCGCGAAGACGGAGGTGCTCTTCGTTTCGTCCAACGGCTGGGACGCGGCGGCGGCGGCCGGCTATGGCTTCACCTCGGCCTGGGTCAACCGCGCCGGCGAGCCTCTCGACCGGCTGCCCTGGACCCCGGCCCATGTGCTGGACGATCTGACCTCCATTCCCCAACTGGCGAGGCGCTGATGCCGCATTTCTTCACCTCCGACGGGCTTCGCCTGCATTACGAGGACAGCGGCACCGGCCAGCCGCTGCTCTGCCTCGCGGGGCTGACGCGCAACGGGCGCGATTTCGACGCGCTGGCGCCGCATGTCACCGACCTGCGGCTGATCCGGCTCGATTCGCGGGGCCGGTGGCGGTCCGACCGCGACCCCGATCCGATGAACTACACCGTGCCGCGCGAGGCCGCGGATGCGGTCGAACTGCTCGACCACCTGGGGCTGGGCAAGGTGACCATCCTGGGCACCTCGCGCGGCGGACTGATCGCGATGATGCTGGCCGCCAGCCACCCCGCGCGCCTCGCCGGCGTCATCCTCAACGATGTCGGCCCGGTGGTCGGCGCCGAGGGGCTGGCGCGGATCATGGACTATGTCGGCCGCCGGCCCGCGGCGCAGACGCATGCCGAGGCGGCGAGCGCGATCAAGGCGCTGATGGAGCCGCAGTTTCCCGGCGTGCCGCTGGCGGTCTGGCGGCATCTGGCCGAGGCGCAATACATCCAGACCGAGAGCGGCCTCGATCTCAATTACGACCCCCGCCTGCGCGAGGCGCTCGAGGCGCAGTTCGTGGACGGCCCGCCGCCCGATCTCTGGCCGCTGTTCGACGCGCTGGCGCCGCTGCCGCTGGGGGTCCTGCGCGGCGCCAATTCCGACATATTCGAACCCGCCACCCTGGCCGAGATGCAGGCCCGCCATCCCGGCCTGATCGCCGCCGAGGTTCCCGATCGCGGCCATGTGCCCTTTCTCGACGAGCCGCAATCGCTGGCGGTCATCCGGCAGGTGCTGGGGGCCGCCGGGTGACCTCGCTGGCGATGATCGAGGCCGCGGCCGGGCGGCTGGCGGGACAGGCGCGGCGCACGCCGCTGCTCGGCTCGCCCTTTCTCGACGAGATCGCCAGGCGGCGGGTGCTGGTGAAATGCGAGAACCTGCAGCACACCGGCAGCTTCAAGTTCCGCGGCGCCTGGTCGGCGGTCTCGGCCCTGGCGCCCGAGGTGCGGGCGCGCGGGGTTATCGCCTTTTCCAGCGGCAATCACGCCCAGGGCGTGGCGCTGGCTGCCCGGCGCCACGGCATCGGCGCGGTGATCGTCATGCCCGCCGACGCGCCGCGCGTGAAGATCGAGAACACCCGCGCCCTCGGCGCCGAGGTGGTGCTTTACGACCGCGCGAGCGAGGACCGCGATGCGATCGGGGCGAAACTGGCGACCGAGCGAAGCCTGACCCTGATCAAGCCCTTCGACGAGCCGCAGGTGATCGCCGGCCAGGGCACCACCGGGCTGGAGATCGCGCAGCAGGCCGCCGAGGAAGGCGTGACCGAAGCCGAGGTGCTGGTCTGCTGCGGCGGCGGCGGGCTAAGCTCGGGCATCGCGCTGGCGCTGGAGGGGCACGCGCCCGGCCTGCGCGTCCGCACCGTCGAGCCCGAGGGGTTCGGCGACGTGGCCCGCTCGCTGGCCTCGGGGCGGATCGAGCGCAACCTGCGCCTCACCGGCTCGCTCTGCGATGCCATCGTGACGCCCGAGCCGGGGCGGATCACCTTTCCGATCCTGCAGCGGCTCTGCGGGCCGGGGCTCGCGGTCAGCGACGACGACGCGCTGCGGGCCATGGCGCTGGCCTTCTCGCGGTTGCGGATCGTGCTGGAGCCCGGCGGCGCGGTGGCGCTGGCGGCGGCGCTGTTTCGCCCCGCCGAGATCGCCGGAGAGACGGTGATCGCGGTCGCCTCGGGCGGCAACGTCGATACCGACGTGTTCCGCCTGGCGCTGGACCGGTTCGCGGGCTGACCGGAGCCGGAGGCGTCGCACTTTACCCTGCGCCCCGCTTGCGGTTAGATGCCCGCGGCCGGAACAGGAGCGCCCCCATGCACATCGCCGATCTCGGAGACGTCCAGCTGCATTACCGGATCGACGGCGACCCCGAGGGCGCGCCGGTGGTCTTTGCCAATTCGCTGGGCACCGATCTGCGGCTCTGGGATATGGTCCTGCCGCTGCTGCCGCAGGGGCTGAAGTTCATCCGCTACGACAAGCGCGGGCATGGCCTGTCGTCGCTGCCGCCCGCGCCCTACGCGATGGGCGCGCTGGTGCGCGATGCCGAGCGGCTGCTGGATCACCTGGAGGTGCGCGACTGTGTCTTCGTCGGGCTGTCCATCGGCGGCATGATCGGCCAGGGGCTGGCGGTCAAGCGGCTCGACCAGGTACGGGCGCTGGTGCTCTCCAATACCGGCGCCAAGATCGGCACCCCCGAGATGTGGGAGCAGCGCATCGCCGCGGTCGAGACGGGCGGCATCGAGAGCCTGGCCGACGCGGTGATGGAGCGCTGGTTCAGCAAGGCCTTTCGTGCCACGCCGGAGATGGCGCTCTGGCGCAACATGCTGGTGCGCCAGCCGGTGCAGGGCTATGCCGGCTG
>JAGRMU010000425.1:2366-7910 GCA_020441165.1 Sedimentitalea sp. | reverse complement strand
AACATGGCGAATGGAAATGCGTGCCTTCCCCGCGGGGCGGGGCGCCTCGGCGGTGCCCCTGCGGGCGCGGGTCCGCCCAGTCCCGAGAGGCGCCATGAAGGTCGAGATCCATACCCTCTTCCAGTATCTGCTGGAAACCACCGGCGCCGAGCCCGAGGCCATCGTCGGCTTCTCGCTCTCGGCCTCGCCCAGCTTGGGCGACTATCTCGGCGATCTCGATCCCGGGATGTCGCTCGACTGGAACAACCGCGATTTTCGCGGCCTGCCCGAGCTGCGTGCCCATGTGCTGGACCAGGCCGGGCTGGCTGGCGCCTGCGGGCCCGAGCATGTGCTGATCACCGCCGGGGCGGCCGAGGCGAACTACCTCGCGATCCTGCAGCAGCTCCAGCCCGGCGACGAGATCGTTCTGGAGACCCCCGGCTGGCCGCAGGCCGAGGTGCTGGCCAAGGCCATCGGCGCACGGATCACCCGCATCGCCCGGCAGGAAGCGGACGGCTGGCGGCTGCCGCTGGACCGCCTCGCCAAGGCGGTGACCGGCGAGACCCGGATGATCTTCCTCAGCAACCCCAACAACCCCACCGGCGCGCTGCTGGAGGCGGCCGAGATGGACGAGATCGTGCGCATCGCCGAGCGCGCCGGCGCCTGGCTCTTGGTCGACGAGGTCTATGCCGGGCTCGAATGGGACGGGCCGCGCACCCCCTCGGTGGCCGGGCTCTACGGGCGCGGGATCACCACCGGCTCGGTCTCCAAGGCGCTGGGTTTGCAGGGACTGCGGACCGGCTGGCTGATCTGCCGCGACGAGGGGCTCTTGCGCGACGCGCTGATCCTGCGCGAGAATTCCAGCGAGATCATGAACGTGCTCGGCGAGGCGGTGGCCGAGATCGCCCTGCGCCCGCCGCGCTTCGCGAAGGCGCTGCACAAGGCCCGCGCCGAGGGCCGGGCCAACCTCGCGCGGATGGATGCCTGGGTGAAGCGCCAGCCGGGGCTCAGCTGGGTCACCCCGCGCGCCGGGCTGATCGGGCTGGGCCGGCTGCCCGAGGGCATCGACAGCGACGCCTTCGCCCGCCGCCTGCTGCAGCCGCCCTATCGCACCTTCCTGCTGCCCGGCAGCGCCTATGACCAGCCCGGCCATATCCGCCTCGGCGTCGGCGGCGGCGCGGCGGTGAACCTGGCCGAGGGGCTGTCCCGGCTGTCGCGGGCGCTGAAGGACTGGCGCTGACCCGCACCGACGCGATACCGACGCAATACCGACGTGATACCGACACGACTTTGAAGCGGAGAAACCCATGCCGACACCCGACATCAAGGCCGAGGTCCTGCTGCCCACCCAGGAGTTGCGCGACGACCTTCCCTTCTATACCGGAACACTGGGAATGCGGCTCGAGACCATCTATCCGGCCGACAATCCGTCCGTCGCCAGCCTCTCCGGCCACGGGTTGCGCCTGCGCATCGAGAAGGGCGCCGACGTGCCCCCGGGGCGCATCCGCATCCTCACCGACGATCCGGACAGCTTCGCCGACGGCCAGCGCCGGATGACCGCGCCCAACGGCACCGAGATCGAGGTGGTGCCCCTGTCGGCCCGCGTGGAACGCCCTGAAACGCAACACGAATTCGCCGTTCGGCGTCTGCGCGACGAGGCCCCCTGGGTGATCGGCCGCGCCGGCATGCACTACCGCGACCTGATCCCCTCGCGCCTCGGCGGCGCGATCATCGCAAGCCATATCCGCATCCCCGATGGCGGGCCGGTGCCCGACATGGTGCATTACCACACGGTCGGGTTCCAGCTGATCTTCTGCTACAAGGGCTGGGTCGACGTGCTCTACGAGGACCAGGGCGAGATGCTGCGCCTCTCGGCCGGCGACTGCGTCACCCAGCCGCCCGAGATCCGCCACCGCGTCTGCCACGCCTCGCCCGACATCGAGGTGATCGAGATCGGGGTGCCCGCCGAGCATGTCACCACCATCGACCACGAGATGACCCTGCCCAACGGCCGCGGCGATCCGGCGCGCGAATGGCAGGGCCAGCGTTTCGTGCACCACGTCAAGAGCCGGGCCAGCTGGGTGCCGTTCCGCATCCCGGGGTTCGTCGCCCGCGATACCGGAATCGCCGCCGGCACCAAGGGGGTCGCCGGCATCCAGGTGGCGCGCTTCGAGGGCGACGCGTCGCCACCCGCGACGCGTCACGACGCCGATATCCTCTTCACCTTCGTGATGTCGGGCACTATGACGCTCAGCGCCGAGGGGCAGGAGACCCGCGCCCTGCAGGCCGGCGACGCCTTCGTCATCCCGCCGGGGCTGGTGACCCGATATTCTGAGTGCTCGAAGGATCTGGAACTGCTCGAGGCGACGCTGCCCGGACAGGTCGCGACGGTGCTGGTATAGGGTCCGAAGTGTCCTTTCGGACCTATATCTCAGCAGGTCTTTCCGGGATGTCTCTCCGGGGCGCAGCCCCGGATCGCGCCCGACCCGCCCCGTCGCGCTGAAAGCGCGCCTCTGGCGCGAGGGCGGGCGCGATTGCGCCCACCCTCGGGCCGGGCGCGATCCTCAACGCGTTCGCGAGGCGGCCCGCTTTTTGCGATGATTGTGGATCGGAATGGACCCGCTCGGGGTCAGCGGTGGCGTCTTTTGCAGCCCGAGAGCCGCCGCTCAATACCCGAGATCGCGGTCAACCAGATGCAGGAAAGGCTCGCCGGCCTCGCCGCGCCGCACGTTCTCGGCGATGACCTGCGCGGCGGTCTCGGTGCGCGTCTCCGAGGCGATATGCGGGGTGACCGTCACCTTCGGATGCGCCCAGAACGGATGCTCGGGCGGCAGCGGTTCGGTGCGGAAGACATCGAGCGTGGCATGGCCGATCTGCCCGCTGTCCAGCGCCGCCAGAAGCGCGTCGTCGTCGATCAGCGTGCCGCGCCCCGGATTGACGATCACCGCGCCGCGCGGCATCCGCGCCAGGGTCTGCGCGTTCAGGATGTTGCGGGTCGCGGCGGTGTCGGGCAGCAGCAGAACGGCGATCTCGGCGCGGGCCAGCGCCGCGTCCAACCCCTCGGGGCCGTGCAGGGTGCGGATCGCGTCCTCGGTCTTCGGGCTGCGGCTCCAGCCGGTGACGTCGAAACCGAGCCCGGCCAGCGCCCGCGCCGCGGCCAGGCCCAGCTCGCCCAGGCCCAGCACCACGACACCGCGATCCTGAGCCAGCGGCGGCACGGTCTTGCGCCAGACCCCGTCCTGCCCGAAAAGTTGCGCGTCGATCCCCAGGTGATGGCGCAGCACATGGCCCGCGACCCATTCGACCATGCCTTGGGTCAGCCCGTGATCGACCATCCGCGTCAGCGGCACCCGCAGCGTGTCGTTGCCGACCACGTCCTCGACCCCGGCCCAGAGGTTCAGCACCGCCTTGAGCCGCGTGTAGGGGGTGAAATCCTGCACCGTGCTGCTCGGGGCATAGACGATGTAGTCGACGGCCTCGGGCGCGAAGTCGGTGCGCAGGTCGGCATCGACACCGGCCGCGGCCAGCGCCTGGCCCAGCGGCGCGCGGTAGGCGTCCCAGCTCTCGGATTTCGCGGCGAAGAGGATGTTGACGGGCATCGACGCTCCTAGCGGGTGCGGTCGCGCGGGCGGTGGATATGGGCGCTCTGCACCAGCCCGAAGGCCGCCATCAGCACCAGCATCGCCGAGCCGCCATAGCTGACCATCGGCAGCGGCACCCCGACCACCGGGGCCAGCCCCATCACCATCGACATGTTGACCGCGAAGAACAGGAAGAAGGTGATCGCGATGCCCAGCGTGACCAGCGACGAGAACCGGTCGCGGCTGGCCAGGGCGGTGGCCACGCAGAACACCACGATCAGCGTGTAGAGCGCCAGCAGCGACATGCCGCCGACGAAGCCGAATTCCTCGGCCAGGGTGGTGAAGATGAAATCGGTGTGCTTTTCCGGCAGGAAGTTCAGCCGGCTCTGGGTGCCCTGCATGAAGCCGCGCCCGGCCCATCCGCCCGAGCCGAGGGCGATCTTCGACTGGGTGATGTGATAGCCCGCCCCCAGCGGGTCCTGCGAGGGATCGAGGAACGTGTCGATGCGGCGGAACTGGTAGTCCTTCAGGAGCTGCCAGTCGGTGCCGCGGCTCTTGAACACCGTCGAGACCAGGCCGATCCCGGCGGCGATCACCACCGCGAAATAGGCCCAGTGCACCCCGGCGAGGAACATCAGCCCGCCGCCCGCGGTGACCAGCAGGATCGCGGTGCCGAGGTCGGGCTGGGTGAGCACCAGGAAGGTTGGAAAAAGGATCATCACCACCGGGATCAGCACCCAGAACGGGTGCGAGGTGCGCCGCGCCGGCAGCCAGTCGTAATAGGCGGCGAGCAGCATCACCATGGTGATCTTGGTCAGCTCCGAGGGTTGCAGCCGCATGAAGCCCAGGTCGATCCAGCGCTGCGCGCCCATGCCGATCACCCCGAAGAGATCGACCAGCACCAGCAGCAGGACCGAGATGCCATAGGCGACCACCGCCATGTTGCGCCAGAACCAGATCGGCACCATCGCCACCGCGAACATCACCGCCAGCCCGAGGGCGAAGCGCTTCATCTGCGGCTCGGCCCAGGGCGAGAAGGAGCCGCCGGCGACCGAGTAGAGCATCAGGAAGCCGACGCTGGCGACGCTGATCAGCAGGAGCGTCAGCGGCCAGTTCATGTAGAGAACCTTGCGCAGCCCGGTCGGCGTCGACTTGACGGTATATTCCAGATAGCTCATGCGCGGCTGCTTCCGACCGAGACCAGGTCGGGATGCTCGCGCTGCATGCGCTCCTGCTGCTCCTCGATGGTGCCGCGATCGGCGGACGGGTAGGCCGAGAGCGGCGGGGTGCCGTCGAAGAGCGCCTGCAGGATGATGTCGCGGGCGATCGGGGCCGCGGCGGTCGAGCCGCCCCCGCCATGTTCGACCACCACCGAGACTGCGAATTTCGGCGCCTCGAAGGGGGCGAAACACACGAAGAGCGCGTGATCGCGCCGC
This sequence comes from Sedimentitalea sp., assembly GCA_020441165.1. Lineage (GTDB taxonomy): Bacteria > Pseudomonadota > Alphaproteobacteria > Rhodobacterales > Rhodobacteraceae > JAGRMU01. The sequence goes on along the minus strand of JAGRMU010000425.1, from coordinate 2,914 downwards.
TCCCAGGGCAGGTCGCGGTTGTTGATCACCCCGGCGGCGCGCTCGGCCTTGGTGATGTTGCGGACCTGGCTGGTGCCGGTCTTGCCGGCCATGCGGAAGGCCTCTTCGTTGATCCGGCTGCGGAAGGCGGTGCCGCGCTTGTCGTTGCTGACCGCGAACATGGCGCGGCGGATCTGGCGCAGGTTGTTCTCGTTCAGGCCGAGGGGGTCGCCGGCGCCGCTGGGCTGCTCGATCCCGTCGACCGACTTGACCAGCCGCGGCTGCACGTCGCGCCCGGTGGCGAGCCGCGCCGACATCACCGCCAACTGCATGGGCGAGGCCAGCATGAAGCCCTGGCCGATGGCGGCGTTGGCGGTGTCGCCGATGCGCCAGACGTCGTCGTAGGTGGCCTTCTTCCAGGCCTGGTTCGGGGCCAGCCCCTGCGCCACCGCCGACATCGGGATATCGTGGCGCACGCCGATGCCGAGGCGCTGCGCCATCTCCGAGATCCTGTCGATCCCGACCTTCATCGCCACGTCGTAGTAATAGACGTCGCAGCTCTGCTTCAG
>JAGRMU010000425.1:0-2317 GCA_020441165.1 Sedimentitalea sp. | reverse complement strand
CCCGAGATCTCCAGGTGGCCCGGGCACCAGACGGTGTCGCCCGGCCCGATCACCCCGGCCTCGAGCGCGGCCATGGCGGTGACCATCTTGAAGGTCGAGCCCGGCGGATAGGTGCCCTGCACCGACTTGTTGGCCAGCGGCCGGTAGGGATCGTTGGTCAGGCCCTGGTAATCGGCCACCGAGATGCCGCGCACGAAGAGGTTGGGATCGAAGCTGGGCGCCGAGGCGATGGCGCGCAGATCGCCGGTCTCGCAGTCCATCACCACCGCCGCGGCGCTCTCGCCGCTCAGCCGCGCCTGCACATAGGCCTGCAGGCGGGCATCCACCGACAGTTGCAGGTCCGAGCCGGGCTGCCCGTCGCGGCGGTCAAGCTCGCGCATCACCCGGCCCGTGGCGTTGACCTCCACGCGCTTGGCGCCGGCCTTGCCGCGCAGCAGGTCCTCCTTCTTGGCCTCCAGCCCGACCTTGCCGATCTGGAAGCGCGGGATCATCAGCACCGGCTCGGGGTCTTCCATCTTCGACAGGTCATAATCGCTGACCGGGCCGACATAACCGATCACATGGGCGAAGTCGCCGCCCTGCGGATAGACCCGGGTTAGGCCGACCTCGGGGGTGATGCCGGGCAGGGCCGGGGCGTTGACCGCGACCCGGCTGATATCCTCCCAGCTGACCTGGTCGGCCAGGGTGACCGGCAGGAAGGGCGGGCTGCGCTTCATCTCGGTCCGCGCCCGGTCCAGGTCCTCGGGATCGAGGCTGACCAGCTGCGACAGGCGGCGGATGATCTCCTCGACGTCGCCGGCATCCTCGCGCACGATGATGATCCGGTAGCTGGGCGAGTTGCGGGCGATGATCACCCCGTTTCGGTCGAAAAGCTCGCCGCGCGCCGGCGGGATCAGGCGGATGTTGATCCGGTTCTCCTCGGCCAGCAGGCGGAACTGGTCGGCCTGATCGACCTGCATGTAGCGCATCCGGAATCCCAGCGCGCCGACCAGGGCCAGCTGCGCGCCGCCCAGGATCAGCGTGCGCCGCCCGAGGGTGCGGTGGGTGGCCTCCAGCTCCTTTGGGTTGCGTCTCATGGGCTGACCCCCAGTGCCCCGGCATTGCCCGGGGCCGGCTTGCGCACGCCCATCAGGGTCTGGGTGACGAAGGCCAGCACCGGATAGCTCAGCATGGTCACCACCATCTGGATCAGGCTCAACACCAGCGGCGCCTGTTGCACCGCGAGGATGCCGAGGACCAGGCGGTTCAGCACCGTGATGCCGAGCAGGGTGAGGCAGACCGCGATCCATTCACCGACAAAGCCGGTCTCGCCCAGCCCGGCGGCGCGGCCGCGCAGGTATTCGCAGCCCAGCACCACCAAGAGTGCCATCAGCCCGGGCGGCCGCCCGAACAGCAGATCGGCCATCAGCATCACCGCGGCGATGCTGAGCACCGGAACGTAGTCGGGCCGCCGCAGCACCCAGGCAAAGGCAAAGCCGATCAGCAGGTCCGGCGGCGCCCAGCGGCGCGGCACCGTGTCGAGCGGGATGAGCTGGAAGAACATGATCAGCAGCGCGAGGCCCAGGAAGGCGCCCCGCATCAGCCAGGTCCGCGGCGATACCGTCCTATCCATCGGCGGGCACCTCGGGCTGGGCGGCATCGGCCGGCGGCTCGGCCGCCCGCGCGGTGGCCGCAGGAGCCACGATCTCGCCGGGATCGGCGATGCTCTCGGTGCCGTGGTGGCGCAGCACCCGCAGGAATTCGAGGCGCTCGTAATCGGCGGCCAGGCGCACCCGCAGCCGCCCGGCCGGATCGGCGGCCACCTGCCCGATCAGCAGCCCGGCGGGGAACACCCCGCCATCGCCGGAGCTGACCACCCGGTCGCCGGGGCGCGCAAGGTCGGGATGCTCGAGAAAGCTGATTACCGGCGCCGCCGAATTGTCCCCGGTCACCAGCGTGGTCTGGCCCGAGGGCTGGATCACCGCCGGCACCGCGCTGGCCGGATCGGTCAGCAGGATCACCCGCGAGGTGCCCTGGCCGGTGCCCGAGATGCGCCCGACCAGCCCGATCCCGTCCATCGCCGCCCAGCCGTCGCGGATGCCGTCGCGGGCGCCCACGTTCAGCAGCACTGACTGCCGGAAGGGCGAGCCGCTGTCGGCCATCACCACCCCGGTGACGAAGGTCAGCCGCGGGTCGAGCCGCACGTTGTTCAGGTCCAGCAGCCGCGCGTTCTCCTGCTCGAGCTGCAGCGCCGCCTCTTTCCAGGCCTGCATCTGGCGCAATTCGTCCCGCAGATCGCGGTTCTGCTCGGCCAGCCGCTGGTAGCTCTGGAAATCGC
>JAGRMU010000424.1 GCA_020441165.1 Sedimentitalea sp. | reverse complement strand
TGAAGACCGGCAGCGCCTTCTATGCACCGGCCACCAGCGCCATCGAGATGGCCGAGGCCTACCTGAAGGACCAGAAGCGCGTCCTGCCCTGCGCCGCCTACGTCGACGGCGCCCTGGGCCTGAAGGGCATGTATGTGGGCGTGCCCACGGTGATCGGCGCCGGCGGCATCGAGAAGGTGATCGACATCAAGATGACCAAGGACGAACAGGCGATGTTCGACAACTCGGTCACCGCCGTGAAGGGCCTCGTCGAGGCCTGCAAGGCGATCGACCCCTCGCTGGCCTGAGCCGGCCTTCGCCTGCGCGGCCCGAGGGCGGCGCAGGCGTTGCACGCCAACCCTGCGCCGCGCCGCGCGCCTGTCCGAGGCCGAACCGATGAGACCGAGACTTCTCGCCGCCGCGCTGTCGCTCCTGATGGTCCTGCCGATGCCGCTTCTGGCCCAACGTTTCATCCAGCGCTTTCACGAGACCGACAACCAGGGTTGCGTGGTTCTGGTGCACGGTCTGGGGCGCAGCGAGACCTCGCTGGTGGTCCTCGAACAAATGCTGGGGGCCGCCGGCTATCGCCTGATCAACATGGGCTACCCCTCGACCGAAACCTCGGTCCAGGGGCTGCTCGGCTATGTCTCCGAGGCGGTGGCCGAGTGCGGCGACGAGCAGGTCAATTTCGTCACCCACTCCATGGGCGGCATCTTGGTCCGCTACTGGATGCGCCTGAACCGGCCCGAGAACATGGGCCGCGTGGTGATGCTGGCGCCGCCCAACCAGGGTTCGGAAGTGGTCGACCGGCTGCGCGACCTGGCCCTTTTCGAGACGCTGACCGGCCCGGCGGGCGGCCAGCTCTCCACCGACGGGATCGCGACCGAGCTTGGCCCGGTGGATTTCGCGCTGGGGGTGATCGCCGGCGACGTCTCGATCAATCCGCTGTTCTCGGCCCTGATCCCGGGCGCCGACGACGGCGCGGTATCGGTGGAAAGCACCCGCATCGAGGGCATGGCCGATCACATCGTGCTGCCGGCCAGCCACACCTTCATGATGAACAACCCGCTGGTGATCGCCCAGGTCGCGATGTTCCTGCGCACCGGCCGGTTCGACGAGAGCCTGAACTGGCGCGAGCTGATGCGCCGCCTGATCCGGGCCTGACCGCTCAGCGCTGCCGCAGGCTCTCCGCCCGTGCGCGCAGCCGCTCGGGATAGTCGGGTGGGAAGGTCCAGTAGGGCGCGCCCGAGGGCGACACACCGGGCTCCAGCGCGCGCTTCTCGGGCGGCAGATGCAGCAGCAGCGTGAGCAGCGCGTCGTTGCTGACCCAGGGATCGTCATACCAGAAGGTATGCGAGCGGGCGTCCAGCTCGGGCATCGCCTCGGGATGGATCTGCAGCAGGTCGATCCCGTCGGTGCCGGCCGCCGCCAGCAGCCACTCGGCCGCCTCGGGCTCGAGCTCGCGCAGGTCCGGCCGGCCGGCCCGCGAGGCGCGGTTCATCACCTGCGCCAGCCGCAGGGCGCTGTCGCCCAGGTTGACCGCCGCGGTCACCCGCCGCGCCGCCGACCCGTAGACCTTCAGATCGGCGACGAAATCGCGGAAATCGGCGTCGGGGGCGGCGTGATAGACCTCGCCCAGGTCCGTCGCCGCCTCGGGATCCTCCTCGACCAGGATCGCCAGCGCCTTGCTGCCCACCGTCGCCCCGGCGCTGTAGGTGAAGACGTTGACCCGCTCCGAGGCGCTGTGCCGCTGCATCAGCCCGATCAGCTGCGCCAGGTGCGGCGCGCTGGCAAAGGCGTTGCGGATGTCGCGGCCATAGCGCAGGAAGTTCTCGGCGGTGGGCCAGGTGAACAGCACCACCACCGCGTTGCGCCCCGAGAAATGCCGCAGCTGCGAGGCCTGCCCCGCGGCGCGCTCGACCGTCGTGTTGGCGCCGTGCACGTAGATCAGCACGTCCCGGTCCCGGGTCTTGGCCAGCGCGTCGTCGAGCGCCGCGAACCAGTCGCCGGCGGCACTGCCCGCGACCGGCACCTCGCCGGGGGCCAGCCGCGCGGTCTCCTGCATCGCCACCAGGTGCAGGAACGGCCGGTCGCCCGAGCCGAGCCCGGTGGTCCATTCGCGGATCTGCGCCAGGGTCGCATCCCCCTCACCGATCCGCAGCGTCGCGGTGCCCAGCCGCAGGCTGCGGTCCGGGGCCACGGTATAGACCCGCCGGTCCGCAGGCCCCACCGGCAGCCGGCTGGTGGCGAAGAAGATCTCGATCTCGCTGCCCTGCACCAGGTCCGGCGCCACGTCGAAGATGCGCTCGCCCCCCCGCTGGAACAGCAGCGGCGGCGGCATCAGCCGCATCGGCGGATGGTAGAGGATGAAGAAGGCCGAGCCCGCGACGACGGCGAGCGCCGACAGGATTGCGATCCAACGCAGCATGGCCCGACCTTTCGCTGATCCCGGCATTGGATCGAGGTCTTAGCGCCCGCCGCCCGGCGCGGCAACAGCGCGATGGGCGAATCGGATTTGCCCGGCGTTCCGGCGGGCCCGTCCCGGCAAGCGAATCTTGTGATCACACGTTTTTCTCCTGTGATCACAAATGTCGCTTTTCCGCCGGGATCGCACCCCTGCGGCAAAAAAGCGTTTAACCCCGCCCGGCATGCCCGCGTATACCGCCACGCAATCGCAGCAAGACGGGACGGTGTGACGATGAACATCCACGAATACCAGGCCAAGGCGCTCCTGCGCAGCTACGGGGCGCCGGTCTCGGACGGGCGCGTGGTGCTGCGCGCCGAGGAGGCCAAGACCGCCGCCGGCGCGATGGACGGACCGCTCTGGGTGGTCAAGGCGCAGATCCATGCCGGCGGCCGCGGCAAGGGCCATTTCAAGGAAGGTGCCGCCGGCGAGAAGGGCGGCGTGCGCCTGACCAAGTCGGTCGAGGAAGCCGCCGAGGAGGTCAAGCGCATGCTCGGCCGCACCCTCGTCACCCACCAGACCGGCCCGGCCGGCAAGCAGGTCAACCGCGTCTACATCGAGGACGGCTCGGGCATCGAGACCGAGATGTACCTGGCGCTGCTGGTCGACCGGCAGACCAGCCGCATCAGCTTCGTCTGCTCGACCGAGGGCGGCATGGACATCGAGGAGGTCGCCGCCGAGACCCCCGAGAAGATCCTCTCCTTCTCCGTCGATCCGGCCACCGGCTACCAGCCCTTCCACGGCCGCCGCATCGCCTTCATGCTCGGCCTCTCCGGGCGCCAGCTCAAGCAATGCGTGGCGCTGATGGGCACGCTCTATGCGATGTTCGTCGAGAAGGACATGGAGATGCTCGAGATCAACCCGCTGATCGTCACCGACAGCGGCGACCTGAAATGCCTCGACGCCAAGATGGGCTTCGATTCCAACGCCATCTACCGCCACCCGGACATCGCCGAGCTGCGCGACGAGACCGAGGAAGACCCCAAGGAACTCGAGGCCAGCAAGTACGATCTGAACTATATCGCGCTCGACGGCGAGATCGGCT
>JAGRMU010000423.1 GCA_020441165.1 Sedimentitalea sp. | reverse complement strand
GTGTCAGGCCGTATCGGGAAAGACCTTCGCAGTATCGACCGGATCGTCCGCAGAGATCTGGTAAAGCAGATGCTCCAGCTTTTCCGACAACAGACAGATCTCGTCGACGACCCGAGAGCCCGGATCGAGATCGGCGAACAGGCCGAGCTCGATCCGCTCGGGAGCGCCGACCTCTTGCAGCGTCAGCAGCCTGTGCAGCGACGCGAGACGGCGGCAGTGCATCCGGGTGAGACGTTGGCTGTTTGCCAGGGACTCGCGGAGGGTGAACACCCGACCGCTGGCGGCGCCGCCGCCGAGCCGGTGTGCCGCCCGGGCCAGGGCGGGGCCGTGGGCCTGCAGGAAGGCCCGGGCGAGCTTGAGGTCGGACCTCGCATCGAAGACCGTGACGGTGCGGATCTTCTGGTGAATGGACATGGCATTTTCCGGTTGGGCTGCTCCACAGCGGCAGCATCAAGGCGTCCGTGCTCTCCTTTCGATCGGACGGTTTGGGGCGAACCCGGGGTAGCAGACTGATCCATGGGTCCGCCGAGTTGGCTTCTGGGGCGGTCGCGGTTCCCCCGGCATCCTGATCCGGCGCGGTCTCAGGATCGGGAGCGCGCAGGATCAGGATCAAGGGATCATCGATGGTCAGGGCAGGGCGGGTAGAGCCGGGCGGCAAATGTATCCGGATCCGAAACCTGCAATTCCCGGGCTTCGTCGGAGAGAGTCAGCAGCCAATCCCCCTGGCGCAGGGTTCCCGGCATTCCGGTCATCATGCACCTGTTTTCACAACACAGCTCGGCCCATGCGCAGATTTGCGCCACAGCTGCCTGGAGGCGGCGGTTGCCGATCGCCGAGGCGTAGAGGCGCAACCGGCCGAATTTTTCCTTGATCTGCCCGACGCCAACGGACGCAAGGTGGTTTTCGGGACGGGTTTTCAGCGCAACAAGTCCCTTCACCGATATTTCCAGGACGGGGAGCCACCCCGAGGGCGGATGTCGCAGCCATTCAGAGCCGGTGATCCCGGCCGTCGCAACGTCCTGCAGCATCCGTTCGACGCGCCGACGATACTCGGCGATCGTATGCGGCGCGCCGCCCCAAGGCGCCGCGATGACCGGCGCCGCGCTGATCGATGTGATCGTCCAGGTGCCCGGCCATGCCAGAGCGGCCGAGGCCGCCAGGCGATACAACCCCGGCTCTCCTTCGGCCTCGAACGAGGTTTCGTGCAAGACCACCTTCCGGCCACCGGTTTCTTACAGCACGATCTCGCGGCGGATCGCAAACCGGTCGTTCGCGTCGGTATCGGTCATCTTGCTGTACTCCGAAGCTGCACCGGGCGCGCTGCCCGGCTCCCACGAAAAGAGCCGGGCAGCGGGGTCGGTCAGACAGCTTTCGATCTTCCTTGGAGGGCACCTTCTGCGTTCGGTCTCCATGTGGACATGGCCGCGAAACCCGGGCCGAGCGCGGGTGGCGTCCGGATGTCAGTCTGGCAGCTTCGTGATCGCCCGGTTCATTGCCTGGGCTG
>JAGRMU010000005.1:12832-17741 GCA_020441165.1 Sedimentitalea sp. | reverse complement strand
CAGTTCTACAAGGACGTGCAGCGGATGGGCGGCGGGCGCTGGGATACGTCGAGCCTGATCCGGCGCTTGCGCGCGGCGGGCTGAGCGGTTCACAGGATCGTTATCGCGCCGTCAGGAACCACAAACGGGTCCGGCCTGTTCCTTGCCCATGCAACGGCGGCATCAGGTCGCCGCGGAAGACCGAAAGGACAGCCGATGAAACTCTGGATGACCACAGCACTGGCAAGCGCCATCTTCGCAACCGCCGCCTTCGCGGACAACGCATCGCGGGGCAGCGAGAACACCACCGGACCCGAGGTCGTGAAACAGGGCACCGAGGTCGATGCGGCCGAGGGCGCGCTGGAACGCGCGGCCACCGACGATCAGGCGTCTCGGGGGGCCGATCAGGTGACCGGCGCCGAAGCGTCGACCAACCCGTTGATCGACAGCGACGAGGTCGAAAGCTCGGACGCGACCGGGGTCGACACCCAGTCGCGCGGATCCGGGAACGTGACCGGCGCAGAAGCGGTGGACGAGACCAAGTCCGACAGCTGACGCGGCTCTACATTGCAAAACTGACGGATGCCGGGCCTTGTGCCCGGCATTCGCGTTTGCGGGATCTGCGTCGTGCGAATCCGTGGTTCAGGGAATGATGCGCGTGTACTTGGCGCCTTCCAGCGAGGCGCCGGCGAAGAGCCCGGCCTGGCCGAACACCGCTGCCAGGATCGGCTGGTTCACGGTATGCGTCGTCGCCGCTGCCTGTGCGGCCCGGTCGCTGACCACATAGCCGATATCGGCGCCGGCCACCCATCCCGCCGAGCGGCGGAAATTGGCCAGCGCGTCATCGGTCATGAAGAACAGCACATGGGCGTATTGCTTGGCCCCGATCTGGAACCCGGCGCTGGCCTTGGCCTGCGAGTAGTAATCCACGGTGATGTTGTCGATCAGCAGCGCGCCGCGCCCGTAGCCGCCCCCCACCCAGAGGCTGGCCTCGGTCACCAGCGGCATCACCAGCATGCCCCGCGAGGCATCGGCCAGTTGCCGCGTGTTGGGATAGTCCCGGAACATCAGGTCGAGCGTGGCGGCGACGCGCGCGTCGATGGTGGCGGCACCAGTGCTGCCGATCCCGTTGTTGCAGGCGGCCGCCGCGCCGCAGGCGGCGAGCGCGGCCAGGGTGAAGCCGCGACGGGTCAGTCGGGAAGAGGTCATGCTGCTCATGTCGAAATGCCTGTATTGGTGCCTGAACTGGCCGGTTGATCCTGCCTTGGCGGAGCTTATACGCGCAAAGTGCCGGCGTGTCACGCTGCATGGCGGCAGGGGGCTGCCAGGCTGCGTTCCCCCGCCGACGGGGGCCCTTCGCGCGCGGTTTATGCCGCGTGCGGCTCAGCCGCCGAGCAGGCGTGCCGCCTCGGGTGCGAAATAGGTCAGCACGCCATCGCATCCGGCGCGCTTGAAGCCGATCAGGCTTTCCATCATCACCCGCTCGCCGTCGATCCAGCCGGCTTGCGCGGCGGCCTTGGTCATCGCGTATTCGCCCGAGACCTGGTAGGCGAAGGTCGGCGCCCCGAACGTGTCCTTGGCGCGCCGGCAGATGTCGAGATAGGGCATCCCGGGCTTGACCATCACCATGTCGGCGCCCTCGGCCAGGTCCCGCGCGATCAGACGCATCGCCTCGTCGGCATTGGCCGGGTCCATCTGGTAGGTCTTCTTGTCGCCGGTCAGCGCGGCAGAGGCCCCCACCGCGTCGCGGAACGGGCCGTAGAAGGCGCTGGCGTATTTCGCGGCATAGCTGAGGATCATCACGTTGCGATGGCCCGCGCCTTCCAGCGCCGAGCGGATCGCGCCGATGCGCCCGTCCATCATGTCGCTGGGTCCGATGATGTCGGCCCCGGCCTCGGCCTGGGCAAGGGCCATGCGCACCAGGGCCTCCACGGTCTCGTCGTTGACGATCTGGCCGTCCACCACAAAGCCGTCATGCCCGTTGATGTTGTAGGTGTCGAGCGCCACGTCGGTCATCACCGCCAGGTCCGGCAGCGCCGCCTTCACCGCGCGGATCGCCCGGTTGGCGTGGTTGTCCGGATCCCAGGCCCCGGCGCAATCCTCGGTGCGCTCCTCGAGCCCGGTATAGGGGAAGATGCAGATCGCGCCGACCCCCAGATCGGCGGCCTGCCGCGCCGCCTCGACGATCCGGTCGACGCTGCGCCGCATCACGCCGGGCATCGACGGCACCGGCTCCTCGACCCCCTCGCCGGCGCGCACGAAGAGCGGCCAGATCAGATCGCCCGCCGAAAGCGCATTCTCGCGCACCAGCGCCCGGATCGCCGGGGACTGGCGGGCGCGGCGCAGGCGGGCGGCGGGGAACGGGGCGACGATCGGGGTCATGGGCACGGCCTCCTTGAACAATCCCGCGTTGGGTGGCATGGAAAACCGCCACTCACAAGACCATCGTTAACCCGTTGGCGGTATCGAGACGGGCGGACAGGCAACAAGGGCGGAATGCGTGGATCTCTATCTCACGATCTTCGAGATCATCGACATGCGGTCGTTCTCGAACCTGTGGTTCTGGATCATGCTGGCGGTGGTCTGGTCCTCGGCCAGCCACTGGGTGCTGGGCGTGCCCTGGGACATGGTCCAGCGCGCCCGTCGCCAGGGCGGCCAGGCCGAGCAGGACCTCGAGGACATCGCCCGCATCAACGTCAACCGTCTGCTCTATATCGCCCGCATCTCGGGGCTGTGGATCCTGGCCTTCAGCTGTTTCCTGCTCTCGGGCCTCGCGATGCTGGGCTTCGTCTATCGGGTCGAGTTCGCCCAGGCGCTGTTCCTGCTCGGCTTCCCGATGTCGCTGGTGGGCCTGCTGAGCCTCTCGACCGCGCGGCTGATCGAGGCCGAGGGCTCGGCCGGGGCGGTGCTGCGCCGGAGGCTGTTCCGGCACAGGCTCTACACGCAGGCCATCGGTACCGTCGCGATCTTCGTCACCGCGCTCTGGGGCATGTACCAGAACCTCTCGATCGGGGTGCTGGGCGGGTGAGGCGGCCTGCGACCTTCCGGGCGGCGCGGCGATGAGCAGCGCGCGGCATGTCTCGGTCGGAGGCGCGCCCGAGGGCTTCGACGCGCGGCTGATCCTGGACGAGATCGCCCGCGCCGGCGCGCCGGTGCTGCATGTCGCGCGCGACGACAAGCGCATGGCAGAGATGGCCGAGGCGCTGGCCTTCTTCGCGCCCGACATGCCGGTGCTGACCTTCCCCGGCTGGGATTGCTTGCCCTATGACCGGGTCTCGCCCCATGCCGACATCTCGGCGGCGCGGATGGCGACGCTGGCGGCGCTGGTCCACAAGATGCCCGCCCGCTTCGTGCTTCTGACCACGCTGAACGCGGCGACGCAGCGGGTCCCGGCGCGCGAGGTGCTGCGCGAGGCCGCCTTCACCGCCCGGGTCGGCACCCGCATCGACGAGGCGGCGCTGCGCAGCTTCCTGGTCCGCATGGGCTTTTCGCAAAGCCCGACGGTGATGGAGCCGGGCGATTACGCCATTCGCGGCGGGATCATCGACATCTATCCGCCGGGCGCCGGCGGCCCGGTGCGGCTCGACCTCTTCGGCGACCTGCTCGACGGCGCCCGCCGCTTTGATCCGATCACCCAGCGCACCACCGAGACGCTGGAGGTGATCGAACTGGCCCCGGTCTCCGAGGTGATCCTCGACGAGGCGGCGATCCTGCGCTTCCGCCAGAATTACCGCATCGAGTTCGGCGCCGTCGGCACCGACGATCCGCTCTACGAGGCGGTCAGCGCCGGGCGCAAGCACCAGGGGATCGAGCACTGGCTGCCGTTCTTTCACGAGCGGCTGGAAACCCTCTTCGACTACCTTCCCGCGGCGACGGTGACGCTGGACGACCAGACCGGCGCCAGCCGCCTCGCACGCTGGGAAAGCATCGCCGATCAGTACGAGACCCGCCGCATCGCGCTGCAGGCCAAGAAGCGCATGGACAGCGTCTACAAGCCGGCGCCGCCCGGGTTGCTCTATCTCGACGATGCCGCCTGGGAGGCCGCCACCGCCGAGCGCCGGATGCTGCATTTCCACCCGCTGCCGCAGGCCTCGGGGCCCGGCGTGATCGACGCCGGCGGGCGCATCGGGCGCAACTTCGCCCCCGAGCGCCAGCAGGAGCAGCTCAGCCTTTTCGGCGCGCTCGCGGATCACATCCGGGCACGGATGAAGCTGGGGCCGGTGCTGGTGGCCTCCTATTCCGAGGGCGCGCGCGAGCGTCTGGCCGGGCTGATCGAGGACGAGGGGCTGGCCGAGACGATCTCGGTGCCCAACGCCACGCGCATCGGCAAGCGCGGGCTGCACCTGGCGGTCTGGGCGCTCGAGCACGGCTTCGAGGCGCCGGGCCTGACGGTGATCTCGGAGCAGGACGTGCTGGGCGACCGGCTGATCCGCGCGCCGCGAAAGCGCCGAAAGGCCGAGAACTTCCTGACCGAAGCGCAATCGCTCAGCCCCGGCGATCTGGTGGTGCATGTCGATCACGGGGTCGGGCGCTACCAGGGGATGGAGGTGATCACCGCCGCCGGCGCCGCCCATGAATGCCTGGTTCTGGACTATGCCGAGGGCGCGCGGCTCTACCTGCCGGTCGAGAATATCGAGTTGCTCAGCCGCTTCGGCCACGAGGAGGGTCTGCTCGACAAGCTGGGCGGCGGCGCCTGGCAGGCCAAGAAAGCCAAGCTCAAGGAGCGCATCCGCGAGATGGCCGACCGGCTGATCCGCATCGCCGCCGAACGCGCCCTGCGCACCGCCCCGGTGCTCGACCCGCCGCCCCACGCCTGGGAGGAGTTCAGCGCCCGCTTTCCCTACGAGGAGACCGACGACCAGCTGGCCGCGATCGCCGACGTGCTGGCCGATCTGACCAGCGGCCAGCCGATGGACCGGCTGATCTGCGG
>JAGRMU010000005.1:0-12806 GCA_020441165.1 Sedimentitalea sp. | reverse complement strand
AGGTGGCGATGCGCGCCGCCTTCGTTGCTGCCATGTCGGGGGTGCAGGTGGCGGTGATCGCGCCCACCACGCTGCTCGCCCGCCAGCATTTCGCCAGCTTCCGCGACCGCTTCCGGGGCTTCCCGCTGCAGGTGCGCCAGCTCAGCCGCTTCGTCTCCGCCAAGGAGGCCGCTGCCACCCGCGACGGGCTGGCGCGCGGCACCGTGGACATCGCCATCGGCACCCATGCGCTGCTGGCCAAGTCCATCCGCTTCCACAATCTCGGCCTGCTGGTCATCGACGAGGAGCAGCACTTCGGCGTCGCCCACAAGGAACGACTGAAGGCGCTGCGCTCGGACGTGCATGTGCTGACCCTGACCGCCACGCCGATCCCGCGCACTCTGCAGCTCTCGCTCTCCGGCGTTCGGGACCTGTCGATCATCGGCACGCCGCCCGTCGACCGGCTGGCGATCCGCACCTATGTGACCGAGTTCGACGCGGTGACCATCCGCGAGGCGTTGCTGCGCGAGCATTACCGGGGCGGGCAGTCCTTCTATGTTGTGCCGCGCGTTTCGGACCTGCCCGAGATCGAGGCCTTCCTGCGCGAGCAGGTGCCCGAGGTCAGCGTGGTCACCGCCCATGGCCAGATGGCGGCGGGCGCGCTCGACGACCGGATGAACGCCTTCTACGACGGCAAGTACGACGTGCTGCTGGCCACCACCATCGTCGAGAGCGGCCTCGACATCCCCACCGCCAACACCATGGTGATCCATCGCGCCGACATGTTCGGGCTGGCCCAGCTCTACCAGATCCGNNGGCCGGGTCGGGCGCTCCAAGACCCGCGCCTATGCGTATCTGACAACGAAGCCGCGCGCCAAGCTGACCGTCGCCGCCGAAAAGCGCCTGCGGGTGCTGGGCAGCCTCGACATGCTCGGCGCGGGCTTCACCCTGGCCAGCCAGGATCTCGACATCCGCGGGGCCGGAAACCTTCTGGGCGAGGAGCAGTCGGGCCAGATGCGCGACGTCGGCTACGAGCTTTACCAGTCGATGCTGGAGGAGGCGATCGCCAAGATCCGCGCCGGCGAACTGGAGGGTCTGGCCGAGTCCGACGGGCAATGGGCGCCGCAGATCAATCTCGGCGTGCCGGTGCTGATCCCCGAGGAGTACGTGCCCGATCTCGACGTGCGGCTGGGATTGTACAGGCGCCTCAGCGGCTTGACGACCAAAGTTGAACTCGAGGGTTTTGCAGCTGAATTGATCGACCGCTTCGGCAAGCTGCCCAAGGAGGTCAACACGCTGCTGCTGGTGGTGCGGATCAAGGCGATGTGCAAGCGGGCCGGCATCGCCCGGCTCGACGGCGGGCCCAAGGGCGCAACGATCCAGTTCCACGAGGACAAGTTCGCCTCGCCCAGCGGTCTGGTGGAGTTCATTCAGGCCCAGGACGGGCTGGCCAAGGTGCGCGACAACAAGATCATCGTCCGCCGCAACTGGCGCAACAATGCCGACAAGATCAAGGGCGCCTTCGCCATCGCGCGCGATCTGGCCGAGAAGGTCTCCGAGGTCCGGCGCGCCAAGGCCTGACCGCGGATCGCGCGGCCTGTGCCGGGGCCTGCGGGGCCGGGACAGGGTTGGAAAACCCCCGTGCGCCCGGCCGGAATTCGCCCGGTTCGGGTGGCCGCAGCCGACGCCGGGCGCTGTCGGCGATGTTTCTTTTTCCGGCCGTGCAATCGGACGTTGACCCTGTCCGGCCGCAGACTAGGGTGGCGCCACATTTTCACCCCAGAGGACTCACAATGACCCAACCGCATCGCTCCGTCCGCGCGCTGATCGCCGGCGCCGCCACCGCCGTGGCGCTCGGCGTCGCCCCTGCCGTCGTGGCAGCCGACTCCAATACCCAGATCGGAACGCTCGACTGCGACGTTTCCGGCGGCGTCGGCCTGATCCTCGGCTCGAAGAAGGACATGACCTGCGTCTTTCACAAGAAGGACGGCACCGAAGAGAAATATACCGGCCGGGTGACCAAGATCGGTCTCGATATCGGCGAGACCAAGGCGGCCCATCTCAAGTGGGAGGTTCTGGCCCCGACGACCAACGAGAAAGCCGGCGCTCTGGCCGGAAAATACGACGGCGTCACCGCCGAGGCCACGGTTGTCGGCGGCGTCGGCGCCAACGTGCTGTTCAGCGCCGGCAACAACCTCACCCTGCAGCCGCTCAGCGTTCAGGATCAGGAAGGTTACAACATCGCCGCCGGCCTCGCCCAGATCAAGCTGGACTACGCCGGGGAATAGGGACTGTTTGGGCGCTCTCCGAAGGGGAGCGTCCTCCCAGCACTGGCGGCGCGCGCCGTTTCATCGACGCCTTCTCATTTCTTGTTGATGTGCCCGCATCCTCGACGGGGAGCGGGGCGGATAGCGCGGCGCGCTCCGGTGTCAGGAGGTTGATCGCAACGCCGCCTGCGCGCAGCCGCAGGAGGCGGCGACCCCGTCGGCGCGGGCCTGGGCGAGGTCCAGCCGCTGGCGGACATGGACGATCTCGACGGTCTCGCCGCGCGCTTGAAGGCAATCGTGCAAGCCCTTGAGTGACCAGACATTGTCCGGATGCACCGAGGCCCGGCTCAGCTGCCCGCCCAGCCCCAGGTCCTCGCGATAGACCGCTTCGGCCTCGGCGACGCGGCCCTGTTCCAGCAGCAGCGCCCCCAGCGCATGGCGCGCCGGCTGCAACCAGCCCCAGGGCTCGTCATAGGGCAGCGCGTCGTCGCGCGCGACCGCGCGGCGCAGATGGGCAAAGGCGTCCTCGAAATGCCCTTTGCGATACGCGATCTCGGCGCGCAGCATCTCCGCCGCGATCCCGAGCAGGTCGACGACCCGGTTGTTGTGCAGAAGCCGGCTGTCCGGCACCCGCTCGCACGCCGCCAGGAAGGCCCGTTCCTCGGCCTCCGCCTCGGCCACCTGTCCCAGCGCGGCATGGCCGAGGCCGCGCGCGTAATGGGTGGTGGCGGTCAGGGTGCGGTAGAGATCGCGGTCCTCGGGCAGGGGCAGGAGGGACGCCTCGCGCCAGCGGCCGAAGCGGATCAGCACATGCGGCGCCATCGCCATGTAGCTCTCGAAATAGTCGGCCATCGGCGGGCTCTCGATGCGCAGCATCTCCTCGGGCACGGTCTCGGCCATGCCCCGCAACGCCTCCTGCGCTGGGGCGATTTGTCCAAGGAAAAGAGCGCCGTAGATCACGAAGTGATAGTCGTGCAGCCGGTAGCCGGAGTAGATGTTGAAGGCGCCTTCGCGGGCGACGTATTTCAGGTCCGCCGCCACCGCCTGCCGGTTCCAGAACACCGCGTCGCGATAGTGTCCGCAGAGCATGTCGATATGGGTCGGCATGTGCACTAGGTGCCCGGCATCCGGCACCAGGGTGCGCAGAGCATCGCCGGCCTTCAGCGCCTTCTCGGGCACCGGCGACATCTCCATCAGGTGGACGTAGAGATGCAGCAGGCCGGGATGGGCCATTGCCCCGGGCGCCCCGGTGAGCGCATCCTCCAGCACGGCTTGCGCCTCCAGCGTCGCGGCGCCTTCCGCCGGCACGCCCCGGCGCAGGTCCCACATCTTCCAGGGCGTCAGGTTGAGCAGCGATTCGACGTAGACGCTGCGCAGATCGAGATGTCCGGGATGGGCGGCGAAGGCGGCGCGCATCGCATCCGCGAACTCGTGGTTCCAGCGCTGCATGTCGGGGGTCGGTTCGCGCTGCGGATAGCGCGCGGGCAGGGCGCGGATCAGGGCCTGCTCCATCGCGCTGGCGCCGCCGGCATGGGCCAGCGCCTGCTGGGTGGCGTCGAAGGCGGTGGCCAGCGCCCTGGCGCGGCCGGCATCGTCGAACAGCTCCCACGGCATGTTGTAGTTCGGCCCCGACGCATAGGCCATGCCCCAATGGGCCATGGCGCAGCCGGGGTCGTGCGCGAGGGCGCGGCGGAAACAGGCCACGGCCTCCTCGTGGTTGTAGCCATAGGTCCAGATCAGGCCGCGGTCGAACCAGAGCTGCGCCTGCGGCGATGCGGTGGTGATCGGGCAGCTGTGGCTGCCGAGGTCGTAGTAGTCGTCCATCCGGGCGCCCTCCGTCGCGGCGAGCCTAGCGGGTTTGCCGACGGGGCGACAGTCTTCAGACCGGCATGCGCGCCTCGACCCGGCCCATCTGCAGCATCAGCGCGAAGCCCGCCACCGACAGCACGAAGACGCCGCCGATCAGCGGCGTCATCGAGCCGTCGAAGAGCAGGCCCACCGGGGCGGCGATGACCGCCGCGCAGACCGTTGCGATGCCGCTGATCACCGAGGCCGCCATGCCGGCGATATGGCCCATCGGCTCCATCGCGATGGCGTTGAGATTGCCCAGCGTGGTGCCGGCCATGAAGAAGAGGCAGGTCTGCCAGAGCACGAAGAGGGCGAACATCGCCTCGCCGGGCAGGTCGGCGGAGTTGGCCAGCACCATGACGCCCGACAGCACGATCTGCGCGCCGAGCGACCAGGTGACCATCCGGCGCATGCCCAGCCGCACCACCAGCACCGCGTTGAGAATACTCGCCGTGCCCGAGACCAGCGCCACCGCCCCGAACCAGAGCGGAAAGCTCTCGGCGCGGTGAAAGACCACGTCGAAGACCGGTTGCACCAGGGTCAGCAGGGTGAAGAGCATTCCCAGGCACAGCGACTGGACGACGATCGACAGGCGCACCGTCGGGTGGGTGGCCATCTCGCGCACCGCCGCCAAGAGCAGCGGCGCGCGGAACGGCCGGCGCGCCTCGGGCGGCAGAGATTCGGGCAGGCGCAGGCTCATCCAGACCACGGTGATCGCCGAGAACAGGATGAAGGCCAGGAAGATGCCGCGCCAGCCGACCAGCGCGATGATGCCGGCCCCCATCAGCGGCGCGAAGGCCGGGAAGATGGTGAAGATCATCATCGCGATCGAGATCATCCGCGCCATGATCCGCCCCGAATAGAGATCGCGCATGATCGCCACCCCGACGATGCGCGGCGCCGCCGCACCGACGCCCTGCACGACGCGCGCCGCCAGCAGCACCTCCAGCGAGGAGGCCGCCCAGGCGACGGTGGCGGCGGCGACATAGATCAGCGAACCGGCCAGGATCACCGGCTTGCGCCCGAAGGCGTCCGAGAGCGGCCCGGTGAAGAAGGTGCCGATGCCGATGCCCAGCACGAAGGAGGTCAGCACCAGCTGCGCGCGGTTGACGTCGCCGGGGCTGAGCTCGGCGCCGATCGCGGGCAGGGCGGGCAGGATCGAGTCGATCGAGAAGGCGATCGTGGCGAACATCATCGCGATCAGCGCGATGAACTCGGTCCGGGACATGGGGTTCTTCATGCATTCTCCAGTGCTGACCCGGCGCTATCACAGCCCGCCGGGGCGCGCCAGATTTCGTCATTGCCAAGAAGGCGACAAAAATACTAAGGATAACGCGAGGCGATTCATCCAAGGAACGAGACCCATGAAACGAACGACACTTCTGGCGGCGTCCGCACTGGCCTGGGCGGCAACCGCGGCCCTGGCCTCGGTTCCGGGCGAAGGACCGCCGCCGGCCGCCGAGGGCACCACCTACCTGGGCGGCGCCGAGATGACCTATGAGCTCTTCGAGCGCACGATCGAGCATGTCGACCTGGAAAGCTGCCCGCCGGAATTCGACCCCGAGGCGGTGTTCTGCCGGATGACCCTGGCCGCCGAGCAGGCACATGTCTTCGCCTTCAGCTATCTCGGGGATCAGCCGCTTCTGGTGGTGAAATCCTATCCGCTGACCGCGGATTTCGTGAATTTCTGACGCGTCACCGATGCGGGCGGTCGTCCTCGTTCGCGGCGGGGACGTCCGGCCCGTGATGGTGGCCGAGCCGGGCGATCAGCCACTCGTTGTGTTCCTGGCGCTTGCGCATCTGGTAGATGGCGAACTGGTGGATCGCCACCGCGAAGACCCCGAGCCCGACGAAGATCATCACGGTGGTGCCGATCTTGCCGAGGGCGGTCACCGGCACCGGATCGCCGTAGCCGACGGTCGAGATCGTGATCACGGTGAAGTAGTAGGAGTCGAGCCAGCTCCAGCCCTCCACGTAGTGAAAGAACACCGTGCCGGTCACCAGAACGCCCAGCAGGCTGACGAGGACGGTATGAAGCTTGAATACGATCACGGGTCGATCTGCTCCTTCAGTTCGGAGATGACCTTCTGCCACAGCTCGGTCGGCTGGGCGCCGGGCACCGCGTGCTTGCCGGCGACGATGAAGGTCGGCACAGAGTTGATCCCCATCTCGCGGCCGAGCGCGTCGCGCCGCTGGATGTCCTCGCGGTCGGCGTCCGAGGCCAGCAGCCGCAGCACCACCGAGGCGTCCATGCCGATGCCGTCGGCGAGGTCACCCAGCACTTCGGCGTCGCCGATGTCGCGCCCGTCCACGAAATAGGCGCGAAAGAGCGCATCGACCGCCTCGTGCTGCTTGCGCTCGATCCCCGCCCAGTGGATCAGCCGATGCGCGTCCAGCGTGTTCGGGGTGCGCTGCATGGCCTCGAAGTTGATCTCGATCCCGGCCTCGCGGGCCTTCTCGGCCACCGGAAGATAGGCCTTCACCGCGCCCTCCTGGCCGCCGAACTTGGCCTCCAGGTAGGCGCGCCGGTCCATGCCCTCCGGGGGCATGTCGGGGTTCAGCTGGAACGGGTGCCATTGCACCACGAAGGGATGATCCGGCACCGCCGCCAGCGCCCGGTCGAGATTGCTCTTGCCGATAAAGCACCAGGGGCAGATCGGGTCCGAGAGGATGTCGAGGGTCACGGTGGCTTCGGTCATGGGTCCTGCGCCTTGAAATGGGCCCGCAAGGCCCGGCGCAGCAGCTTGCCATTGGCGCCGGCCGGCAGGGCGGGGAGATGGACATAGGCGCGCGGTTGCTTGTAGCGGGCCAGCTTGTCCCGGACATAGGCGCTCAGCGCGCTTTCGTCCAGTTCGGCGGGCCCGGTATAGAAGGCGACGATGATCCGCGCGTCCTGGCGGACCTCGATATCGGTGACCCCGGCCTGGGTGATGCCGGGATGGGCGTTCAGCACCGCCTCGACCTCGAGCGGCGAGACGCGGTAGCCGCCGGCATTCATCATGTCGTCGTTGCGCCCCAGATAGCTGATCTGCCCGTCCACGGCCATCGCCCCGAGATCGCCGGTCAGGAACCACTCGCCCCGCATCCGCGCCTCGGTTTCCTCGGGCGCGTTCAGATAGCCCAGCATCAGCCCCGGATCGCCGCGATGGGCCGCGATGATGCCCGGTTCGCCCTGCGGCACCGGCCCCTCGTCGCCCAGGATCGCCACCCGTCGCCCGGTCTGCGGCTGCCCCAGCGCCTCTCCGCGCGCCGGGTGGGCGGGGCTGGAGGAGATGAAGGTCGAGCATTCGGACATGCCATAGGCCTCGTAGAGCTCGGTGCCCGTGGCCTCGGTCCAGCGCCGGTGCAGCGGGCGCGAGAGCTTTTCGCCGGCGCAGAGCCCGTGGCGCAGATCGGGCAGGTCCAGCGCCTCTCCGGTCTGCAGCAGGCGCCGGTAGACGCCTGGGGCCGCCGCGAAGATCGTCGCCCGGTGCGCGCGCAGGAGGCCCGGCAGGGCGGCGGTCTCGGTGCCGGGGGCGGGGATCAGCGCGGTGGCGCCGAGGGTCCAGGGGTCCATCAGCCCGGTGCCCAGCGTGTAGGTCCAGTTGAAGGCGCCGGCATGGCAGAGCCGGTCGTCGGGGGTCAGCCCGTACCAGCCGTCCACCATCATCCGCCGCGCCCAGATCGCGCGATGGGCATGGGCGACGGCGCGCGGTTTGCCGGAGGTGCCCGAGGTATAGACCACGTAGGCGAGGCGCTCGGGATCGCCCATGGCCCAGTCGCAGGCAGGCAGGGCGCGCATGGCGCGCAACGCCTCGAGGGTGATCTGCCGCGGATGATCGGCGCAGGCCACGTCCGGATCGCGCAGGATGGCGGCGGGGGCGAGATCGGCGATCATCCGGGCGGTCTCGGCCGCGGTCAGCTGCGTCGAGGTCGGCACCGGCACCAGCCCGGCGGCGATGGCGCCGAGATAGGCGATGGGGAAATCGACGGTATTGCCGAGACGCATCAGCAGGATCTGCCCCGGCGCGAGCCCCGCTTGCAGCAGACCGGTGCCGGTGCCGCGCACCGCGGTCTCGAGGGCGGCAAAGCTCCAGTCCTCGCTGGCGTGTTCCGACAGCACCGAGAGCGCGAGCCGGTCCGGGCGCGCCGCCGCGCGTCCCAGCACGTGGGCGGCCAGGTTGAACGGGGCCGGACAGGGCGCAGGCGGGCCATAATCGAAGACGGAGAGCATGGCGATGGCTAGCCCGAGAGGCGGGCGCGATGCAAGCCGACGATCGGGGCCGGCGGTTCAGGCGTCCTGAACCAGGGTCTCCACGAAGAGGAAATCCTCGAATTCCTCGCGCGCCTCGATAAGCGACAGGTGATGGGTGTCGGCGAGATAGGCCTCGAAGCGGCCACGGTCCTGCTTGAGAAACGGCATGGCGCTGTCGTCGAGATTGGGAAATCGCGTCTTCATGTGCTGGAACCATCGGCCCCAGTCGGCGGTCACGTCGGACCATGTCATGGCTTTCGTCTCCTTCGTCAGACTTCAAGCCTCCCACGCGCGAACATATTCGGGACCGGCCCGCGGGACATGAGACCTTCGGTCGCAGCTCACCGCGCCGTGACGGGTAAACGGGCTCAGTCCGGCTGATACCACCAGACATCGGGCAGGAAGCCCACGCGGTCGCCATAAATCGGCAGGCGGTCGGGAAAGCGCAGCTGGCGGAGATGGGCGATGCGGCCGACATCGAACTGCCAGATCGGGATCACGTAGCGCCCGGCGGTCAGCAGCCGGTCCAGCGCCTGCACCGCGACGGTGAATTCCTCGTGCGTTTCCGCCGACAGCATCGCGTCGATCATCGCGTCGACGGCGGGCGAGGCGACGCCCATCAGGTTGCGCGTGCCCGGCGCATCGACGCCCGCGCTGCCCCAGTAGAGCCGCTGCTCGTTGCCCGGCGAGAGCGACAGGTCGCGCCGGAAGCTGGTCATGTCGAAATCCAGCTGGGCAGTTCGGGCGGTATATTGCGCGTCATCCACCGTGGCGACGGTGACCGCGATCCCGAGCCGCTCCAGCGCCCGCGAAAAGAGGTCGATCACGGTCTGGTTGGTGCCGTCGCCCTGGCGCAGCAGCACCTCGAAGGCCAGCGGCTGGCCGTCCGCGTTGCGCCGCATCCCGTCCGTGACCGTCCAGCCGGCTTCGTCCAGCAGGTCCGCGGCGCGGCGCAGATTGGCGCGGTTGCGCGCGGTACCGTCGCCGACCGGCAGGGCATAGCCCTCCAGCGCGCCGGGCGGCAGCGCTTCGGCGAACGGCTCCAGCAGGGCGCGCACCGCGCCGCTGGCCGGGCCGGGCTGCATGGCGAGCGCCGAGTTGGAGAAATACGAGGTGATGCGGGGCTGCGCGCCGCCGGTCAGCGTGTCGTTGATGTACTCGAAATTGAACGCCAGCAGCATCGCCTCGCGCACCCGCCAGTCGTCGAAGGGCGGCCGGCGCGCGTTCATCACGAAGCCGGTCATCCCCGAGGGGCGCTGGTGCGGGATCTCGGACTTGACGATGTCGCCGCGCCGAACGGCGGGGAAATCGTACTGGCTCTGCCATTTCTCGGCGTTCGGCTCGCGGATGACGCTGAGGGCGCCGGCCTTGAACGCCTCGAAGAGTACGGTGCCGTCGCCGTAGAACTCGACGCGCATCTCGTCGAAATTCTGGGTGCCGCGCCGGAACGGAAGATCCTCGCCCCAGTAATCGGGGTTGCGGCGGAAGGTGACGTGGCGGCCGGGCTCGAAATCGCTGATCACATAGGCACCGGTGCCGATCGGGATCTCACCGAGGCCCGACTCGGTGAAGTCCTTGCCCTCCCATTGCGCCTTCTTCAGGATCGGGCGCATCCCGGCGATCAGCGCCAGCTCGCGATCGGCGGTGTTGAAGGCGATGCGCAGGCTGCGTGGGCCGGTCTGCTCGATGCTCTCGATCTGGCCCCAGAGCCCGCGGTAGCGCAGGTTGCCTTGGGTGCCGAGAATCTCGTAGGACCAGATCACGTCCTCGACCGTCACCGGGCTGCCGTCCGAGAATCGGGCCTCGGGGCGCAGGGTGAATTCCACCCAGGACCGGTCCGGCGCGGTCTCGACCGATTCGGCCAGCAGCCCGTACAAGGTAAACGGCTCGTCCCAGGATCGGCCCATCAGGGACTCGTAACTCCAGAAACTCTGCTGCCACGGCGGGGTGCCTTTCTGCACGAACGGGTTGAGCGAATCGAAGCCGCCCGTGTCCCCGAAAACGATCCTCCCGCCCTTGGGCGCGTCCGGGTTTGCATAGGGCAGGGACACAAAATCCGGTGGTAGGGCGGGGGTGCCATACATAGCTATGCCATGGGCTGATTCCGCCGCCACGATCTGGGCCGCGATTGCGGCGATGAATCCGGCGATCAGCGCGCCCGCGCGTGGGAAAAAATTTGGTACCAATTCTGCAACAGTCCTGCTCTGGCCTTGTTTTGTTAACGTTTAGGGTAACGGGGGATTCTCGTCTTTTCAAACTTTTAGCTTGGATACCCCGCTGGAATTGCTTATAAAGGCCTTACTGCTCGATAGGTTTCTTGCCTGTATGAAACCTGCCTCAATAACTTAACGCCCGCTTCGTGCGGGCGTTTTTTTTGGTCGCGAGGCAGGGCGCGGGTCCGTGGCGCAGCATGGCTGGGCGCGCGGCGCGTGCCCTCCTCTAAGGCGCCGCGCCCGGAACGGCAATTGCAAAGCGTCTGCAAACTCTCGCGGCGCGGGGCCGGCGTTTTCCCGTTTTCTTCGCAGGTGCAGCATGGCAGGGTGCGCCAGCACATCGCAGCAGAGGGGATCGCCATGACACTCAAGGGCAGGACCGCCGTCATCACGGGGTCGAATTCGGGCATCGGCTTGGGCATCGCCTGGGAGCTGGCACGGGCCGGGGCCGATGTGGTGCTGAATTCCTTCACCGACAATGACGAGGATCACGAGCTGGCCCGGACCATCGCCGGCGAGACCGGCGTGGCGGCGCGCTATGTCCGGGCGGACATGTCGAAGGGCGAGGACTGCCGGGCGCTGATCGCCGAGGCCGGCCGTTGCGACATACTGGTCAACAATGCCGGGATCCAGCATGTCGCGCCGATCGACGAATTCCCGGTCGAGAAATGGGACGCGATCATCGCCATCAACCTCAACTCGGCCTTCCACACCACCGCTGCGGCGCTGCCGATGATGCGCAAGGCGGGGTGGGGCCGGGTGATCAACATCGCCTCGGCGCACGGGCTGACCGCCTCGCCCTTCAAGTCCGCCTATATCGCGGCCAAGCACGGGCTGGTCGGGATGACCAAGACCGTGGCGCTGGAGACCGCCGAGGAGCCGATCACCGCCAACGCCATCTGCCCCGGCTACGTGCTGACCCCGCTGGTCGAGGCGCAGATCCCGGCGACGATGAAGGAATACGGGATGGACCGCGAAAGCGTGATCCGCAACGTCATGCTGGCCCGCCAGCCGTCCAAGCAATTCGCCACCGTCGAGCAGCTCGGCGGCACCGCGGTGTTCCTGTGCTCGGACGCGGCCGCGCAGATCACCGGCACCACGATCAGCGTCGATGGCGGCTGGACGGCGCTCTGAGCGCGGCGCGTTAACCGGATCTTGGGCCGGCGGCGCCAGACCTGCCGGCGCTACCCGGTCCGGATGAAAGGGGATGGTCATGGGCGTGAAACGCATCAACCTGGCCCTTCAGGGGGGCGGCGCCCACGGCGCCTTCACCTGGGGCGTGCTCGACCGGATCCTCGAGGACGAGCAGATCGAGATCGCCGGCATCTCCGGCACCTCCGCCGGGGCGCTCAACGGCGCGGCGCTGAAGGCGGGGATGATCTCGGGCGGGCGCGCGGGCGCGCGCGAGAACCTCGATTGGCTCTGGGAAAAGGTCGGCGCGGTCGCCGATGCGCGGCTGGTCCACTGGATGCGCAACATCGCCACCGACCGGGTGGCGCGGGCCATCGAATACTCGCCCGCCTACGCGCTGGCCGATGCCTGGGCGCGGACGGTCTCGCCCTACAGCTACGGGCCCTTCTACAGCAACCCGCTGCGGCCGATCGTCGAGGCGTTCGACTATGACCGGGTCTGCGCGGACGAGGGGCCGGCGCTGTTCATCTGCGCGACACGGGTGCGCACCGGCAAGATCAGGGTGTTCTCGGGCCACGAGGTTACCACCGACGCGATCCTCGCCTCGGCCTGCCTGCCGACCGTGTTCCAGGCGGTCGAGATCGATGATCCCGAGACCGGCCGGCGCGAGGCGTTCTGGGATGGCGGCTATACCGGCAACCCGGCGCTGTTCCCGCTCTTCGACAGCGCGCTGCCCGACGACATCGTGATCATCAACATCAACCCTCTGGAGCGCGAGGGCACGCCGATGACCCCGCAGCAGATCCAGAACCGGATCAACGAGATCAGCTTCAACTCGTCCTTGTTGCGGGAATTGCGAGCGATCTCCTTCGTGCAGCGGTTGCTCGCGGATGGCTCGCTGACACCGGGGCGGATGAGCCGCGTGCTGGTCCACATGATCGCCGACGATGCGCTGATGAACGAGCTGTCCGTCGCCACCAAGCTGGTGCCGAACGCCTTCCTGCTGGACCGTCTGAAACGGGCGGGGCGGGCGGCCGCCGAGCGGTTCCTGGCGGCGCATCGCGACGATCTGGGCCGTGTCTGTACCGTCGACATGGCGGCGATGATCGGCTAGAGCACGTTGCGTCTAATCGG
>JAGRMU010000422.1:443-1560 GCA_020441165.1 Sedimentitalea sp. | reverse complement strand
CGACTGACCCGTCGGCTTAGGGCGACTGACCCGTCGGCTTAGGGCGACAGATGCGCCGCCACCTTGCGGGTGTGCGGCGCATCGCGATGCTCGAAGAGATAGAGCCCCTGCCAGGTGCCCAAAAGCGGACGACCGGAGGCGACGGGGATCGACAGGCTCACCGGCAGAATCGCCGCCTTGATGTGCGCCGGCATGTCGTCGGGGCCTTCCGAGCGGTGCCGGATCCAGCCCATCGCCGGATCGGAAGCGGGCGGCACTAGGCGCCGGACCCAGGCGGCGAGGTCGCGCTGCACGTCCGGGTCGGCATTCTCCTGCACCAGCAGCGAGCAGGAGGTGTGGCGCACGAAGAGCGTCAGCAGCCCCTCGGACCGGGGCGCGGCGGCGAGCCAGTCGAGCACCTGGCCCGTGAACTCGTAAAGCCCCGGGCCCTGGGTTCTCAGTCGGAATTCGGTCTGCATGGCCTGGAGGGTGGCGCCCCCGGCGCGCGGAAGCAAGCCCGTTCGCGGTCGCCGGTCACCCGCGCCGCCAGAGGTTCTGGCCGGCCCCGGTGCCGAGGCAGTACTGATGGGCCATGGCCGAGCTCATGTTGTCGCCGACATTGGTCACCGAGAGCAGGAAGCCAGGCGTGGTGTCGGCATCCGGCGGCGGGGTCACCGAGAACTGCACGGCGCGCGTGGTCTGCTCGGTCACGCCGGGCCCCAGCGCGCGCCAGAGATAGATCCGCTGGGTCGCGGAGGTGTTCAGCACCTGCCGGGCATAATCGCCCGCGGCGCACCAGTACTGGACGGGGCCGGAGCCGACGCGTCCGATCACCTCGAAGACCGTGTCCGAGATCGGATTGGCGGTCAGCGTGTTGATCGTGCGATAGGCCAGTGCGGTCTGCGCCGGGATCGTCAGCAGCAGGGCAAGGGCGGCAGGCAGGGCGAATTTCATCTTACACCACACTCATATCAAAGGGAGAACCCCCGGGGAAAACACGGTCTCACCAGCGCACCGGGTTCTGGTCGCATTGCAGGTTCGCGGCCTGCACCGACATGTGGTCGCCGACCCGGAAACTGTTGAGCGACAGCGACGGGCCCGAGGGGGTGACGCCCGCCGCCTGCGGCGTGATGGTGAA
>JAGRMU010000422.1:0-359 GCA_020441165.1 Sedimentitalea sp. | reverse complement strand
CGGCGCGCGTAATCGGCGGCGGCGCACCAGATCGTCGGACCGCTGCCCGAGCTGCGCGGGATGACCTCGAAGACATTGGCATTCACCGGGTTGACCCGGTAGTTGAACGGGGCACGGAACCCGGCCGCGTCCGCGGCCGGAACGGCAGCGACCATCACGGCGGCCACCAGCGCGCCCGAGAAAATACGCTTCATAGCCCTGTCCTTCCCGTTGTCATTTCTGGACATAGTGGTGGCCTGCCGGATGGGGAGCGCCGATCACGGCCTGTTGACCGGCCCCTGCCCCGCGCCCCCTCACTGGTCGAGGAAACTGCGCAGCTTGCGCGAGCGGCTGGGATGCTTGAGCTTGCGCAGCGCCTT
>JAGRMU010000071.1 GCA_020441165.1 Sedimentitalea sp. | reverse complement strand
CCCGCACCAGCCACAGATCGGCGGGACGATGGGCGAGGACGCCGTCGCGCCCGGCCGGCTGGGCGCCGTAGAAGAAGGTCAGCATCAGGCCGATGAAGATCAGCGTGCCCACGAAGAGATCGCCGCCGATGCGGCTGAAGTAGAAATGGCTGAGGGTGGCGTAGAAGCAGGTGCCGGTCACCAGGGTCAGCGCCAGCAGCAGGCCGGGAAGCAGCAGGGCGACATAACCGACGCCCTGGTCGATCCGGCGCTGGTGGATGGTGAAGGGCAGGTCTTCGGGCAGGTGCGGCATGGTGGAGAATCCGGGCAAAGAGGCGCGTCGCGTGCGGTGCGATGCCACGTCAAAGCGGTGAAGATGTTGCAAACCGGGCGTTCGGACCGATATCGGATCGACAGGATTTCAAGGACCGCCGACGATGCCGCACCCGACCAAGATCGCCACCTGCTGCTACTGCGGCACCCGCGCCGCGCTGGTTCTGGCCGAAGGCGGGCGGCACGAACTGGCCTGTGGCTCCTGCGGCGCGCCGCTTCACAACATGAAGATGCTGCGCGCCGACCGGGTGGCGGCGCCCGCAGCGCAGCCGCGCCCCGTCCGTGCGGCCGCCACCGGCGCGCCGATGCACAAGCGGGCCAAGCCGAAGAAGGCCAAGCGCCGCAAGGGACTCATGTCGAAACTGATGGAGGAGGCCTTCGATGCCATCGAGGACATCTTCGACTGACGCCTCATAGGGCGCGCGCCTCACGGCCGGAAACATGTGATCACAGAATTGCGAGTCGGTCTTTTCCCGCGCCCACAGCACCCCCATCTCCCAGGTGTCCGCGGGATCGGAACTCCCGTGGTTCATATCACTGTCCCTCGTTCCGCACTTTGCGCTCAAGGTTTTCCTTGGGCGCTTTTTTCTTGCCGCGCGCGCGTTTAAGATGCCGGCCATGACCCGCAATTCCGACAGCCTGCTGAAAGAGGTGCTGACCCGCACGCGGGTGATCGCCGTGGTCGGCGTGTCGATGAACCCGGTGCGGCCGAGCTATTACGTGGCGCGCTATCTGAGCCTGAAGGGGTTCACGGTGATCCCGGTCAATCCGGGCCATGCCGGGTCGGAACTCTTCGGCCGCACGGTTGTGGGCACGCTGTCTGAGATCGAGGCGCCGGTGGACATGGTGGACATCTTCCGCCGCTCCGAGGCGGTGCCGCCGATCGTCGACGCAGCGCTCGAGGCGTTTCCGGGGTTGCGGACGATTTGGATGCAGATCGGGGTCGAGAATGCCGCGGCCGCCGCGAAGGCCGAGGCGCGCGGGGTGACGGTGATCCAGAACCGCTGCCCGAAGATCGAATACCAGCGCCTGTTCGGCGAGCTGCGCATGGGCCGTTCGCCACAGGGGTGATCTCGTCGCGGCTCTAGGACAACCGCGCAGGCCGGGCCCTGCTCCTGACCCGTACGATTCGCCCGATCGGACGGGCACGTGTTAAAGGTCAGGCACATGGTGCCCCCGCGGCCTCAACGCAGCGCGAACAGCTCCTGGTGGAAGCGGCGGCGCACGTCCATCCCCTGGGCGGCGAAATCCTTGCGCAGCGCTGCGCCGAAGCCGGCCGGTCCGCAGAACCAGAGGCTGGCCTCGCGCCAGTCCGGAACCTGCTGGCGGACCCGGTCGCCGGTCAGGACCCCGTCGCGGGCGTCGATCAGCACGGTCATCTCGATGCCGGCACTGCGGGCAAGCTCGCCCAGGCGGGCCAGCGCCGCCTCGTCGACCTCGGCGGTCGCGTGGAAGAGGTGGACCCGCTGCGCCGCGGGCGCGCCGGCGCTGGCGAGATATTGCATCCGCGCGATGAACGGCGTGATGCCGATGCCGCCGCCGATCCAGATCTGCACCGGCCGGTCGTCGTCGAAGGTGAAGCAGCCATAGGGGCCTTCGATGGTCACCGGCTGTCCCGGTTTCAGGGTCTGTTCGAGCCGCGCGGTGTGATCGCCGAGCGCCTTGGTCACGAAGGTGATGCGGGGAACCGCAGGATCCCAGGCAGAGGCGATGGTATAGGGATGGGCGCCTTCGCGCGGATCGGAGGTGGCGAAGGCGAACTGCCCGGCCTTGTGGCCCGGCCAGCCGGGGCCGAGATCGATGGCGCTGAGCAGGGCGCGCACGCCGGGAAAGCTCTCGAGCTCGGCAATGGTGCCGGGCACCTTGCGCCCGGCGCCGACCCGGCCCAGCAGCGACAGGATGGCGGCGACGCTGCCGGCGGCCAGCAGCAGCGCCTGAACCAGCCCGAAGGGTGTCGCCCAGTAATCGATGCGGGTCAGCACGATGGCATGGAACACCAACACCAGATAGACCGCCGGCAGCGCCCGGTGCAGGCGGCGGAAACGGCCGTAGGGGATCGCCCGGATCAGCGCCACGGCGATCAGCAGCACGGTCGCGTAGAAGGCCCATTCGCCCAGGAACTCGGCGGGATCGCGCAGCTGCCGCAGGGCCGCCTCGACCGGGCCGCCGGCGGGCGGTCGCGCCCCGCGCTCGGGCCGGGCGAGCAGGCCCCAGCCGATGGCCCAGCGGGTGCCGTTCACCGCCAGCCAATGGCTGACGGCGAGGACCAGCCCGGCGATGCCGAGCCACTTGTGCAGCCGGTAGATCTTGTCGAGACCGCCCAGCCGGCGCTCGGGCCAGCGTGGGCGCAGCGCAAGGATCATCGCGACGCTCATGCAGCCCATGGCCAGCACGCCGCTGAACTGGATCAGGACCCGCCGCCATTCGAAAATGCCGGAAGCCTGCACGACGGTCGGGTCGGCCGCCAGCCATAACAGGCCCAGGCCGGCGAGGAGCGCCCAGAAGCTGCGGACAATCGGGGTCATCCGGCGCGGTCCTGCCGCACGGGGACCACGCGTCGCGCGGGGTTCGGGTCGCCGGCGGGACGGGTCGTTGCGCGCCGCTCCGGCATCAAGGATCCCGTCGGGCGGCCTTCTCGGCCAGGCCGCTGGTGCCCTCGCGGCGATCGAGCTCGGCCAGCACCTCGGCAAGCGTCACGTCGCGGGCGGCGAGCATCACCAGCAGGTGATAGAGCACGTCGGCGGCCTCGCGCGTCAGCGCCGCGCGGTCGCCCCGGACCGCCTCGATGATCGCCTCGACCGCCTCCTCTCCGAACTTCTCGGCCGCCTTCTCGGGGCCCTTTGCCAGCAGCTTGGCGGTCCAGCTGCTGGCCGGATCGGCGTCCCTGCGGGCGGCGATGGTGGCGGCGAGCCGGTCAAGCGCGTTCATGTCAGCCTCATCGGGATGCCGGCGGCGGCCATGTGCTCCTTGGCCTGCCGGATGGTGAAATCGCCGAAATGGAAGATCGACGCGGCGAGCACGGCGCTGGCGCCGCCCTGCGTGACCCCTTCGACCAGGTGATCGAGCGTGCCGACGCCGCCCGAGGCGATCACCGGCACGTCGACCGCGTCGGCGATGGCGCGGGTGAGGGGGATGTTGAACCCGGCGCGGGTGCCGTCGCGGTCCATCGACGTCAGCAGGATCTCGCCCGCGCCGAGCGCCGTCACCCGCCGCGCGAAGTCCACGGCGTCGATGCCGGTGGGCTTGCGCCCGCCATGGGTGAAGATCTCCCATCTCCCCGGCGCGACGGTCTTGGCGTCGATCGCCACCACGATGCACTGACTGCCGAACTGGCCGGCGGCCTCGGCCACCACCTCGGGACGGGCCACGGCGGCGGAGTTGAACGAGACCTTGTCGGCCCCGGCGAGCAGCAGGTCGCGCACGTCGCCGACCGAGCGCACCCCGCCGCCGACGGTCAGCGGGATGTAGCATTGCTCGGCGGTGCGGGTGACCACGTCGAACATGGTGGCACGGTTCTGATGGGTGGCGTGGATGTCGAGAAAACAGAGCTCGTCGGCGCCGGCGGCGTCATAGGCGCGGGCCGATTCCACCGGATCGCCGGCATCGACCAGGTCGACGAAATTGACGCCCTTGACCACGCGGCCGTCGGCCACGTCGAGGCAGGGGATGATGCGGGTCTTGAGCATGGAGCGACTTATGGCGCGGAACGCCGGGCGGGGGAAGGGGGCTCTGCCCCCTCTGCCGCGGACGCGGCATTCACCCCCGGAGTATTGGGGACGAAGATGAAGAGGAGGGGGTCCGGCAGATCCGCCGCGCAGGTGCCGTCATCCGCTGCCGGGGAGGGGCGGCGGGCGCTTGGGGGAGCGGCGCTCAGCCGCGCAGGGTGGCCAGCGCCTCGGCCAGGTCCAGCGCCCCGTCATAGAGGGCGCGGCCAGAGATCGCGCCGTCGAGGGGTGCGCCGCAGTCGCGCAGGGCGATGAGGTCGGCGAGCGAGGAGACGCCTCCGCTGGCGATCACCGGGATCGTCACGGCACGGGCGAGGGCGGCGGTGGCGGCGACGTTCGGCCCCTGCATCGCCCCGTCGCGGGCGATGTCGGTGTAGATCAGCGCCGCGACCCCGGCATCCTCGAAGCGGCGCGCCAGATCGGTGGCGCGGGTTTCGGTGGTCTCGGCCCAGCCGCGGGTGGCGACGCGGCCCTCGCGGGCGTCGATGCCCACCGCGATGCGGCCGGGAAAGGCGCGGGCGGCCTCGCGCACCAGCTCCGGGTTCTCGACTGCTGCGGTGCCGAGGATCACCCGTGCCAGCCCCCGGTCCAGCCAGCGCGCGATGGTGGCCATGTCGCGGATGCCTCCCCCGAGCTGCGCCGGGGTGTCGGGGCAGGCGGCGAGGATCGCCTCGACCGCGTCGGCGTTGACCGGGGTGCCGGCGAAGGCGCCGTTGAGATCGACCAGATGCAGCCAGTCGCAGCCGGCCTCGACGAAGGCGCGGGCCTGGGCGGCGGGATCATCGTTGAAAACGGTGGCGCGGTCCATCTCGCCGCGCAGCAGGCGCACGGCCTGGCCGTCCTTGAGGTCGATGGCGGGGTAGAGGATCAAGGGGCGCACCTTTCGCTGGGGGCTCGGCGCGATATGGCACGAGGCGCCGGGCGGATGCAACGCAGGCCGGGGCTTGCCAAGCCGCGCAGGGCAGGATCAGTCTGGCGCGCGCGACATTCGGGGAGAGTGACGATGAGACAGGTGATTCTGGGCATGGCGGTGGCGCTGGGGCTGCCGGGGGCGGCGCTGGCCGATCCGGTCGAGGGATTGTGGAAAACCCAGGTCGATGACGGGAAATACGCCCATGTGGCGATGGCCCCCTGCGGGGCGGCGATCTGCGGCACGTTCGCCCGGACGTTCAACGCGGAGGGCGAGTATGCCTCGCCCAACCTGGGCAAGACGCTGGTGATCGACATGGTGCCGCAGGGTGACGGCGCCTATGCGGGCAAGGTCTGGCGGCCCTCGAACGACAAGATCTATGTCGGCAAGATGATGCTGTCGGGCAACGAGCTGCAGCTGTCGGGCTGCGTCGCCGGCGGGCTGATCTGCTCGAAGCAGACATGGACGCGCGTCGACTGAGGCGCAGCGCGGCTCAGGGCGTCCAGCGCAGGAAATTGCCGATCATCCGCAGCCCGGCGCTCTGGCTTTTCTCAGGGTGGAACTGCATGCCCAGCATGGTGCCGCGGCCGATCACCGCGGTGACGTCTCCGCCATAGTCGACATGCGCCAGCCGGTCGGCGGGATCGGTCACATGGACCTGGTAGGAATGCACGAAATAGGCGTGATCGCCGGTGGCGATGCCGTCGAAGACCGGGTGGGCGGCGTCGAGCACCAGGTCGTTCCAGCCCATGTGGGGCACCTTCAGGGCGGGATCGGAGGGGGCGATGCGCACCACCTCGCCGGCGATCCAGCCAAGGCCCGGCGTGTCCTCGTATTCGCGCCCCCAGGCGGCCATTAGCTGCATGCCGACGCAGATCCCCAGGAACGGGCGGCCGCGGGTCTCGACCGCCTCGACCAGCGCCTGGTAAAGGCCCGACTGGCCGCGCAGGGCGGCGGCGCAGGCGGGAAAGGCGCCGTCTCCGGGCAGCACCACCCGGTCGGCGCGGGCCACCACGTCGGCATCCGAGGTCACCACCACGGTGCCGGTTCCGGTCTCGCGGGCCATGCGCTGGAACGCCTTTTCGGCGGAGTGCAGGTTGCCGCTTTCGTAATCGATGATCGCGGTCAGCATCGGCTCAGAGCGCGCCCTTGGTCGAGGGCACCGCGTCGGCCTTTCGCGGATCGGTCTCGACCGCCTCGCGCAGGGCGCGGGCGACGGATTTGAACGCGGCCTCGGCGATGTGGTGGCTGTTGAACCCGTGCAGCCGGTCAAGATGCAGGGTGATGCCGCCATGGGTGCTGAGCGCCTGGAAGAACTCGCGCACCAGCTCGGTGTCGAAGCTGCCGATCTTCGCGGTGGGCAGATCGAGGTTGCAGATCAGGTAGGGCCGGCCCGAGAGGTCGAGCGCGCAGCGCACCTGGGCGTCGTCCATCGCCAGCAGGCACGCGCCATAGCGGCGGATGCCGCGCTTGTCGCCGAGCGCCTTGGCCAGGGCCTGGCCGAGGGCGATGCCCACATCCTCGACGGTGTGGTGATCGTCGATATGCAGATCGCCGGTGGCGCGGATCTCCAGGTCGATCAGCGAATGGCGGGCCAGCTGGTCGAGCATGTGATCGAAGAACCCGACGCCGGTGCGGTTGTCATAGGCGCCGCCGCCATCGAGATCGAGGCTGACGGTTATGTCGGTTTCCGCGGTCTTGCGGGTGATCGTGGCCTTGCGCATCGCTTTGCTTCCCTGCTGCTGCCGCGCCTTATAGGCCGCGGGGCGGGCCGAACCAAGCGGCGATCGCATCGCGGCGCCCCCTTGTCGCGGGGGCCGCGCCGGGGGATTGCGCCCGAAGGTTCCGCGTGCCAGCTTGGGCGCAGATCACTTGCGAGGCCGCCGATGTCCACCTGTGTCTTCATCCAGATCCGCTGCAAGCCCGGCACCACCTACAAGGTCGCCGAGGAGATCGCCCTGCGCGAGATCCATTCCGAGCTTTATTCGACCAGCGGTGATTTCGACCTCTTGATGAAGCTCTACATTCCCAAGGACCAGGACGTGGGCAAATACATCAACGATCACCTGCTCGACATTCCCGGCATCGAGCGGTCGCTGACCACGATGACCTTCAAGGTGTTCTGAGCCGGCCGCGCTCAGCCCGCCGCGCCGCGCACCGCTTCGGGATGCGCGTCGACATAGCGCCGCAGCGT
>JAGRMU010000421.1 GCA_020441165.1 Sedimentitalea sp. | reverse complement strand
GGCCATATCCACAAGCGCGGCTCCTGCGGCGTGGTCTCGCGCTCGGGCACGCTGACCTACGAGGCGGTCAAGCAGACCACCGATGTCGGCCTCGGCCAGTCCACCTGCGTCGGCATCGGCGGCGATCCGATCAAGGGCACCGAGCATATCGACGTGCTGGAATGGTTCCTCGCCGATGACGAGACGCAAAGCATCATCATGATTGGCGAGATCGGCGGGTCCGCCGAGGAAGAGGCCGCGCAGTTCCTGGCCGATGAACGCAAGAAGGGCCGCTGGAAGCCCACCGCCGGCTTCATCGCCGGGCGCACCGCCCCGCCAGGCCGGCGCATGGGCCACGCGGGCGCCATCGTCGCCGGCGGCAAGGGCGGCGCCGAGGACAAGATCGAGGCGATGAAAGCCGCCGGGATCGTCGTCGCCGAAAGCCCGGCGGGCCTCGGCGAGGCGGTGCTGGAGGCGATCGGCTAGGATGCGCCGCGCGGCGGCCCGGCTCCCGGGCGGCGCGGCAGGAGGAACGGCATGAGTTTCGCAACCGCGGTCAGGACCTGCCTGGCCAGATACGTGACCTTCTCGGGGCGCGCCGCGCGGTCCGAATACTGGTACTTCGTCCTCTTCGTGGTCCTCGCCGAGCTGATCGCCGGGATCGTCGACTGGACCCTCTTCGGCGCCGCGGCGACGGTGGTGACCGAGACCGGCACCACCACCGTGGCGACCGCGCCGGCGCCGGTGCAGACGGTGGTCGCGCTCGCCCTCTTCCTGCCGCACCTGGCCGCCGCCTGGCGGCGGATGCACGACACCGGGCGCAGCGGCTGGTACGTGCTGCTGCCGACCCTGCTCAGCCTCGCCGCGCTGGTGATCCTGGTGATCGGCATCGGCACCGCCAGCCTCTTCGACGGCGGCACGCTCGACCGGCTGCTGACCGGCACCACGCTGCTGATCCTGATCCCGACCGGCCTGGTGCTGCTGGTCTCGCCGCTGCTGGTGCTCTGGTGGCTGACCCGCCCCAGCCAGCCGGGGCACAATGCCTACGGTCCCAACCCCCATGAGGTGACCCCATGACCGACCAGTCCCCCAACGATCTCTTCCGCGCCTCCAGCTTCATGCAGGGGCACAACGCCGCCTATCTCGAACAGCTCTACGCGCAATATGCCAACGATCCCAAGGCGGTGGATGCCGCCTGGGCCGAGTTCTTCCGCGCCCTGGGCGATGCCGAGCTCGACGTGAAGGCCGAGGCGCGCGGGCCCTCCTGGGCACGCAGCGACTGGCCGCCGGTGCCGGGCGACGAGCTGACCGCCGCGCTGACCGGCGAATGGCCCGAGCCGGCCGAGGTCAAGGCCGCCGGCGCCAAGATCGCCGCCAAGGCCGCCGAGACCGGCGCAACCCCCAGCGACGAGCAGATCCAGCGCGCCGTGCTCGACAGCGTGCGGGCGCTGATGCTGATCCGCGCCTACCGGATCCGCGGCC
>JAGRMU010000420.1:1369-3205 GCA_020441165.1 Sedimentitalea sp. | reverse complement strand
TGGTCTCATTTTTCGTTTTCTACCTGCGCACATTGGCCCGCCGGAACTAGCCGCACATCTATGTCGCCAACTGGTATTATCTGGCCTTCTTCCTGGTCGTCGCGGTGCTGCTCATCGTCAACAACGTGGCGGTGCCGGCCTCGTTCGCCGCGGCCAAGAGCTATTCGCTGTTCTCGGGGGTGCAGGACGCGATGACGCAATGGTGGTACGGGCATAACGCGGTGGCGTTCTTCCTGACCGCGGGCTTTCTGGGGATGCTCTATTATTACCTGCCAAAACGGGCGAACCGGCCGATCTATTCCTACCGGCTGTCGATCCTGTCGTTCTGGGGCATCACGTTCTTCTACATCTGGGTGGGCTCGCACCACCTGCACTATACCGCCCTGCCGCACTGGGTGCAGACGCTGGGCATGACCTTCTCGGTCATGCTGCTGGTGCCAAGCTGGGCCAGTGCCGGCAACGCGCTGATGACGCTGAACGGCGCCTGGCACAAGGTGCGCGACGACGCGACGCTGCGATTCATGTTCGTGGCCGCGGTGTTCTACGGGCTGTCCACCTTCGAGGGGTCGTTCCTGGCAATCCGGCCCGTCAACTCGCTGTCGCATTACACCGACTGGACCGTCGGGCATGTCCATGCGGGCGCGATGGGCTGGGTGGCGCTGATCACCTTCGGGTCGATCTATGCGGTAGTGCCGATGATCTGGAAGCGCGAGACGATGTATTCCTGGAAACTGGTGGAGTGGCACTTCTGGCTCGCCCTGGCGGGGACGCTGATCTATGTCTTCGCGATGTGGAACTCGGGCATCATTCAGGGCCTGATGTGGCGGACCTACAACGAGGCGGGAACGCTTCAATATTCCTTCGTCGATACGCTTGTGGCGATGCATCCCTACTATATCGCCCGTGCAATCGGCGGGCTCCTGTTCCTCGCGGGTGCGTTGGTCGGCTGCTACAATATCTGGATGACGATCCGCGACGTGGCGCGCGAAAGCCGTGAACTGGATCACCCGACCCAGTCCGAGGCGGGCGAGCCCGCCGTTCCGGTTGCGGAGTGACGTGATGATCCACTGGCTGCAAAAACTCTACTATCCGATCCAGGCCGGGCATTACCGGCTTGAAAAGCACCCGATCGGGCTGACGCTCGCAATCATCCTTGCCGCAAGCATTGGCGGTTTCGTCGAGATCGCGCCGCTCTTCACCATCGACGAAACCGTCGAGGACGCGCCCGACATGCGTCTCTACACCCCGCTCGAACAGGCCGGGCGCGACATCTATGTGCGAGAGGGATGCTATCTTTGCCACAGCCAGATGATCCGCACCCTCGCCGACGAGGTGGACCGCTATGGACCCTATTCGCTGGCGGTGGAGTCCAAATACGATCACCCGATGCTCTGGGGATCGAAACGGACGGGGCCCGATATCGCGCGGCTGGGCGGCAAGTATTCCGACGCCTGGCATGTCGCGCATCTGATCGACCCGCGCGCGGTCGTGCCGGCCTCGGTCATGCCGCATTATGCATTTCTGGCCGACGCGCCCCTTGAAACCGCCAGCCTGCCGGGACGGCTGACGGCGCTGCGCCGGGTCGGTGTCCCCTACAGCGACGAGATGATCGCCAATGCCGAGCGTGACGCCACCGGTCAGGCCAGACCCGACAGCGACGACGCCGAGGGGGCGGTCGCGCGTTATGGCGAGGCGACACAGGTGCGCCTCTTCGATGGGCAACCGGGGCTGGTCACCGAAATGGACGCGCTGGTCGCCTATCTGCAGATCCTCGGCCAGCTCACCGACGTCGCCACGCGGATCGAAACCGCCGCGATCGATGCGGACGAGGAGGCC
>JAGRMU010000420.1:0-1290 GCA_020441165.1 Sedimentitalea sp. | reverse complement strand
TTTGCGTCTATGCCTTTTGGCCGCGCAACCGCGACCGGTTCGACCGGGCGAAACATTCGATCCTGGATGACGAGGACGGGCCGCTGGAACAGGAGGACCGGCGATGACCGTCAGGGACCGCGATCCGCTGACCGGGCACCAGACCACCGGGCACGAGTGGAACGGGATCACCGAACTGAATACGCGCGTGCCGATCGCAATCTGGTGGTTCATCCTGGTGACCCACATCTATGCGGTGATCGCGTGGTTCCTGCTCCCCGCCTGGCCGGGGATCAACGACTATACAAGGGGCATTCTGGGCATCGACCAGCGCGCGCAGGTCGAGCAACATGTCGCCGAGATGCGCGACGCGCGCGCGCCCTGGCGCAACCGCATGGTGGACCTCCCGGTGGAGCAGATTCGCGCCGACCCGCAGCTTGCGCGCATCGTGGCGGAAACCGGCCCGGCCCTCTTCGGCGACAATTGCGCCGCCTGCCACGGCACGGGCGGACAGGGCGGTCCGGGATATCCCAGCCTGGTGGATGGTGCCTGGCTCTGGGGCGGCAGCCCTGACGCGATCATGGAAACCCTGCGCGTCGGCATCAACGCCGATCACCCCGACACGCGCTATGCGCAGATGCTCTCCTTCGACGGGATCCTGTCGCGCGACGAGATCCGGACGGTGGCCAATTTCGTGCAATCGCTTTCGGGCATCTCCGCCGATTCCGATCCGGACCGGCTGGCGGCAGGGAAAACACTGTTCGAGGACAACTGTTCCTCGTGTCATGGCGAGGATGGCACCGGCAGCACCGACTTGGGTGCGCCGAACCTGACCGACGGCTTCTGGATCTACGGCGGCGACGACGACGCGATCTTCACCACCATCCTGAAGGGGCGTCAGGGCTGGATGCCGTCGTGGGAAAGCCGTCTCGACGAGGCAGACCGCACGCTGCTGACCGCCTATCTGCTGGAGTTGAAGGAGGCCGCGCAATGATGGCACCCACGCCCGATCGTTTCTGGACACGCGGTCGCTTGACCGGAGCGACGCTCGCCTGCGTGGTGATCGGCCTGTTCGCAGCGGCGAATATCCATCTGATCAGGGTCTCCCTGGCCAGCCAGCCCGATTGCGTCCCGCATCTGAAAACCGCAACCGAAGGCGTCGCGGGCTATCGCGCGGCGAAACCCTCATGCTGAGCGACACGATACCCCCACCCGATCCGCTGCCTGATGAGCCTGAAGGCCTGCCGAAGATCGTTCCGCCGCTGCGGCGCGTCAACCCGCGCGCGCGCAACCTGCCCTGGCGCACGGCCT
>JAGRMU010000419.1:3015-3796 GCA_020441165.1 Sedimentitalea sp. | reverse complement strand
TGATCGCGAAGATCAGGATGAGCGGGGCAAACTGGGCGAGGGCGCCACTGTCCATGGGGTGTTCCTTTTGCTGTGAGCGCGGATACGGGCCGATGCGCGGCCCCGCGAATTTCGGCGGAACCTATGCGCAAGGCCGGGGCATTGCAAGGCGCGGAAATCGGCGCGGATCGGGGCGCGGGGGTGGGGCGGCGCCCGCTCAGGCCCGCGCCGCGCGCGCCGCGAAGACGCCGCGGGCCAGGCGCAGCGTCTCGGCCTCGAGCGCGGCGAGCCCGGCGCCGGCGGCCCCGGCGTCGCGCCGCTCCAGCGCATCGGCGATGTCCCGGTGCAGCGCCGCGATGGTCTCGCGCGGGCGGGCGGTGAAGGTGATCATGTTCATCAGCGGCTGCATCGCCTCGACCGCGCCGGCCAGTTGGTAGGACAGGACCGGGTTTCCGGCAGCGTCCACCAGCGCCCGGTGAAACGTCACGTCCGAGGCGCAGAAGGCCTCGTCGGTCAGATCGGGCAGGCTCTGACGGGCGGTTTCGGCCCGCATCAGGGCCAGGTGCTCGGCGCCGCGGCGCTGCGCGGCCAGCGGCACGCAGGCCCGTTCGAGGGCGAATCGCGCCTCGCAGGCGGTCTCGAAGCTGACCGCGTTCATCGACAGCAGCAGGGTCGAGGTGGCGATATGCTGGGAATAGGCGTCGCGATAGCTCAGCCGGTTCACGAAGGCGCCGCCGGTGGCGCCGCGCTGGGTGCGGATCAGCGATTGCGCCGCCAACCGCTTGAGCGCCTCGCGCAGGGT
>JAGRMU010000419.1:0-2962 GCA_020441165.1 Sedimentitalea sp. | reverse complement strand
TCGACGATGAGATCGCCGCTGACGATCGCCTCGCGGATCGCGGCGGCGATCCGCGCAGAAAGGTCCTCGGGGCTGTCGGGGTCAATTTTCATTTGTCTTGCTTTTTATTGTCTGACATTTCTTGAGGCAAGTACCGAGTCGCGAGGGCGGGGAATGCTGGCAGATCGGATCAGGGCCATGGGCGCGCCGCATTGGCTGGCGCTGTTCGGCCTGATCCTGGCCGCCTGGACGCTGCTCTGGCTGATGGCGATACCGGCGGATTTGCGCGATACGGCAGGGGCTTACGGCCCGACCTTCTGGCAGAGCCTGTGCACGCTCACCCCCGATGCGGCGGGACTGGCGCGGATGGCGGCGATGTGGGCGCTGATGTCGGCGGCGATGATGGCGCCGACCATCCTGCCGGCGCTGGCGACCTATGACGATCTCGGCCAGGGCGGCGCGGCGACGCGCATGGGGCCGCTGCTGGCCGGGTATTTCGCCGTCTGGCTGGGGTTTTCGGGGATCGCGGCGGGCGCGCAGATGGTCCTCTTCCGCGCCGGGCTCCTCGATCCGCTGGGGCAGAGCACGGCGGCGGCGCTCTCCGCGGCGCTGCTGGGGGTGGCCGGGCTCTACCAGTTCTCGCCGGTCAAAGCGGCGTGCCTGAGCAAGTGCCGCCGCCCGCTGACGTTCTTCATGGCGCACTGGGCGGAGGGGCCTTGGCGCAACGGCTTGCGTCTCGGGCTGGTCTGTCTGGGCTGCTGCTGGGCGCTGATGGCGCTGGCCTTCGTCGGCGGGGTGATGAACCTCGGCTTCATGGCGCTGGCCACCCTGATCATGATTCTGGAGAAACTGCCCGATATCGGGCGACACGTGACACGACCTCTGGGCCTGGCGCTGCTGGCCGGGTCCGGGGCGATGCTGGCAAATCTGCTCTAACGGGAGGAACGACGGATGGCTTTGGACGATCGGACGGTGGGGACGGTGCCCTGGACGCTGAAGGGCGAGTTGATCCTGAACTGCAACTGCACGGTGTTCTGCCCCTGCGTCGTGTCGCTGGGCCAGCACCCGCCCACCGAGGGTCATTGCCAGGCCTGGGCCGGGGTGCGGATCGACGAGGGCCAATATGGCGAGACTGATCTTTCGAGCCTGAATGTGGGTCTGTTCCTGGAGATTCCGGGCAATATGGGGCGCGGCAACTGGAAGGCCGCGGCCTTCATCGACGACCGGGCGAGCGACGATCAATACGGTGCGCTGACCCATATCTTCAGCGGCGCGGCGCGCGGGACCACCGGGCTGTTCGGGGTGCTGGTCGGCGAGT
Organism: Sedimentitalea sp.; assembly: GCA_020441165.1. Classification (GTDB taxonomy): domain Bacteria; phylum Pseudomonadota; class Alphaproteobacteria; order Rhodobacterales; family Rhodobacteraceae; genus JAGRMU01. The sequence continues at coordinate 1,665 of JAGRMU010000419.1, read as the reverse complement.
TCCTCGGCGCCGAGCGCGAGCAGGTCCGGTTCGAGACCGAGGGGCGCGAGCGTCGCCTGACCGTCGGGCGCAAGATCCAGGGCGGGGTGGTGCCGGTGGCCGGCAAGGACGGAAAGGACATCGTGGTGACCAATACCGAATACTGGATGGGCCCCGACATCACCGTGGCCACCGCCACCAAGGGCCGGGTGCGGGCCTTCGGCCGGGTCTGGGATTTCGACGGCCGCTCGGCCGAGATCTGCCAGATCGACTGGCACGGGCCCAAGTGATGATCGCGCCCGGTTACTGCGTGACGATGGCGCGCTATAACGCGTGGCAGAACAGGCAGTTGACGGACACTCTTGAAGCGCTTCCGGTGGCCGATCTGACCCGGGACCGCGGCGCCTTCTTCGGCTCGATCCTCGGGACGCTGAACCATCTTCTGTGGGGCGATCTGATCTGGATGTCGCGCCTGGACGGGGGCGCGCGCCCCGAGGGCGGGATCGCCGAGAGCGTGCAGCGCCACCCGACGCTGGGCGCCTGGGAGGCCGAGCGGTTCCGCACCGACGGCCGGATCCGCGCCTGGGCGGAGGCCCTGCGCCATGTCGATCTGCAGGGCGATCTCACCTGGTTCTCGGGCGCGTCGGGGCGCGAGGTCACCCAGCCCGTCGCGCTCTGCGCCGTGCACATGTTCAACCACCAGACCCATCACCGCGGGCAGGTCCATGCGATGCTGACCGCCGCCGAGCTGCCCGCCCCGGTGAGCGATCTGGTCTTCATGCCGAAGGACCGATGATGGCGCTCATCTCCCCGTCGCGGCGTCTGCGCCGCACGCCTTTCTCGGACGGTGTCGAGGCGGCCGGGGTCAAGGCCTATACCGTCTACAACCGGATGCTGCTGCCGACAGTCTTCGAGAGTGTCGAGGCGGATTACCGGCATCTCAAGACCCATGTGCAGGTCTGGGACGTGGCCTGCGAGCGGCAGGTCGAACTGCGCGGTCCCGATGCGACGCGGCTGATGCAGATGCTCACGCCGCGCGATCTGCGCGCCATGGAGGTGGGCCAGTGCCGCTATGTGCCGATCGTCGACGAGACCGGGGGCATGTTGAACGACCCTGTGGCGCTGAAACTGGCCGAGGACCGCTGGTGGATCTCGATCGCCGACAGCGACCTGCTGCTCTGGGTCAAGGGCATCGTCCAGGGCTATCGGCTGGACGTGCTGGTGGACGAGCCGGACGTGTCGCCGCTGGCGGTGCAGGGGCCGAAGGCGGAGGCGCTGATGGCGCGGGTCTTCGGCGAGGCGGTGCGCGGCATCCGGTTCTTCCGATACGCGAGGCTGCCGTTCCGGGGCCGCGACCTGGTGGTCGCCCGCTCGGGCTATTCCAAGCAGGGGGGCTTCGAGATCTATGTCGAGGGCGGCGAGATCGGCATGCCGCTCTGGGAAGCGCTGTTCGCCGCCGGGGCGGACCTGCAGGTGCGCGCCGGCTGTCCCAACCTGATCGAGCGGATCGAGGCGGGGCTCCTGAGCTATGGCAACGACATGACCGACGACAACACGCCGCATGAATGCGAGCTGGGCCGGTTCTACGACACCGCGAGCGCCATCGGCTGCATCAGGCGCGATGCCCTGCTGCGGGTGGCGCGCGAGTGGCCGGTGCAGCAGATCCGGGCGATCCACATCGAGGTC
>JAGRMU010000070.1 GCA_020441165.1 Sedimentitalea sp. | reverse complement strand
CTCATAGCCATACCCCGGTACAGTTGCGGCAATTGCAAAGGTTGGGCCCAAGCGCCGCTGGATTGGGCGCAGGCAGCTCGCGCACTGGGAATCTCGGTCGGCAGCTTGTTCAAGCTCCGCAAGCGCCACGGCCGCACACACCAAACAGAAGTGGTCCATTGCGGAAACATCCGTTTCTACCGGGACCATATTGAAACCCCATTATCCACCAGACGAAGCTTGGCCGAACGCACTAACCGTATGGCAGCTATGTGGACTGCTCGGTCGTTCGGCGGCTCAAGCCTCATGTCCGCATTACCGACGAATGCGGGGATTCATTGGAGGGGTCGGCGCCGGGACTGAGCATTCTCCACCTAAGGTCATGAAAGCGCTCACTTGGAAAAATACCCAGTTGGCCGGTCCTCCGGCTCTTCTCTCGATCAAAAAGCTTGGCACCCGGCGGTTTCGTAACTGGCGAGCGGCGTACCCGATGCGGCGTCATCTTTCTTCCGCTGCGCGTTGGAGTGCGGTGCGGTCGACGATTTGCACGCCGCCATAGTGCGTGCGGAGCGCCCCTGCCTCGATCAGCGCGCTCAAGGCCCGGCGAAAGGCGGCGCGGCTCATTCCGGCCAACCGGCCCAGGTCTTCCTGCGTCGCCTGGACCGATCCGTCGGGACCTGCCTGGCGAAGCAGCATCCGGGCGAACCGCGCTCGCGGGGGCAACGACAGAACCTCCGCGAGGATGCTGACCGCCAGGATGGCATTCGCGTGATTGAGCCGGAAGAAGCAGATCCAGTCCTCGGGGTGTTCCGCCAGTGCGCGGCGCACTGCGTTGATCGGGACACGGAAAACGCGAGACTCCACGGCAGCCGAGACCGTGATCGATCGGGTCGTTTCCGCCAGCAGGGCAGAGTCTCCGATCCAGAAGCCGGGCCCTGCCCGGTAGACGGTGACTTCCTCGTCGCCCCCGATCGGGATCGAAATGTCGAGCAGGCCCTGGCCCAGACCATAGATCGCGTTCGGCACGTCTCCCACGGCGTAGAGCAGCCCGCCGCGCGGAACGATCGTCAAGCGACCGGCCTGGGCAATTCGGATCTGGAACTCCACAGGCTGTTGGGCCAGCCAGCCCTCGGCGGGCAGGGTGTGCAGCAGTCCGGCGCTTTTTTTCTCGGATTGCTCCATCCGTTACTATCCCGTCCCGCGGCAACCGATATGGAAACAAGTGTAGACTTGGTGCACCTCCGACTTCGTTGACGCAAATCAAGCTGAACGCCTGCGCGCTCCGAGGAGGGCGGAAACTTGTTCTGATGTTCAGCACTTCGGGGCCATGGGCCAGAAAGACCGGCGGGCGAACGAGAGCCGGCGCTTTTCAAGGGGGAACGCGACAGCCGAAATGGGCCGGTCGCAAGGGGCAAGCCGCGGATGGGGTGGAGGAAGCGGATCATTTTAGCCCTGACCGTCGCTCCCGTCGCAAGCGCGGCGGCGGCGCAGGGCTTGCGCTGGGAGTTCACGGCCTCTCCCTATCTGTGGGTGCCAGGCAGCACCACGTCCATCGAGACCGGACTCGGAACGCTCGAGGCGGATGCTGGCATCAGCGACGTCTTGTCGGCGACCGAATTCGCGCTGATGGGCGTCTTCGAGGCACGGCGGGGCCGCTGGGCTCTGATCGCAGATCTCTTCTATGCCGATCTTTCCGAGCGAACGCCTACGCCGTTCGGCACTCTGTTCGCCAACGCCAGGGTCCGCACCGAGCTCAGGATCGCCACCGGCTATGCCGCCTACCGGCTTCACGACGACGCCAGGACGAGCTTCGAGCTGCTTGGGGGATTTCGCGCGGCCGATGTCGGTCTGGATGTAACGCTGTCTCCGGGCGTGCTGCCGGGTCAGAGCTTTGACCTTGGCGACAGCTGGGTCGATCCGGTGGTGGGCGGCCGCCTCATGATCGAACTGAATGACCAATGGTTTGTCACTGCCATCGCAGATTTCGGCGGGAGACCGAGCGGCTCGGAGCGGACATGGCAGGCCGCCGCAATCGTCGGATACCGCGTGAACCACCGTTGGACGGCCCATGCCGGCTGGCGCCACATGTCCTTCGAGCGCGAGATGGGCGGGCGCGATGTCGAAATCGACCTCGGGGGGCCGCTGGTCGGTCTGAGCGTCGGCTTCTGAAACGCAACAATCAGCAAAATGGAGAGTACAATGACGACAAGACGCGAATTCATAGGGTCGATCCCGGCCACCGGCGCGGCATTTGCCCTCGGCGGCGCGCTGCTTTCGGAAAGCCCGGCGCAGGCACAGGAGCCGCGCCCGACGCTGGACGGGCATTTCCACCCCAAGGGCAAGGCGCCCTCGCCGCACACGATCCGCGTTCTGGAGGAGGCGAAGGCGACGCTGCCCTTCGACGACACCCGCGACTTCGACGAGCAGGCGCGCGGCCTGATCGCCGAGCGTGCGGCGCGGCAGATCATGGCCGACGCCGGGAACGTGGCCTTCAATAGGTCGGACTACGACTTCCTCGACGTGCCCGGCGAGTTCGACTCGATCCATCCCTCGATGACCCGCATCGGGCGGCTGAACAACAACTTCGGCCTCTACGAGGTCGTCCCGGGCATCTACCAGGTGCGGGGCTTCGATCTCGCCAACGTCAGCTTCGTGCGCGGCCGCACCGGCTGGATCGCCTTCGACGTGGGCACCACGGTCGAGACGGCGCGGGCCGCGTGGGAACTCCTGCAGGAACATGTGGGCGAAGGGCTGCCGATCACCGCGGTCATCTATTCCCACACGCACGGCGACCACTGGGGCGGGGTCCGTGGTCTCGTCACGCCCGAGGACGTGGCCGAGGGCCGGGTCGAGATCATCGCGCCGCGGGACTTCATGCAGTTCACCATCTCGGAGAACGTCTTTGCCGGGAACGCGATGAACCGCCGGCTCTTCTACCAGTATGGCCTCCTGCTGCCCTCGAGCCAGCACGGCTTCGTCACGCAGGGGCTGGGCCATCGGGTTCCGGCAGGCGCCATCGGGCTGATCGCGCCCACCCGCTTCGTGTCCGAAGAGATCGAGGAGTTCGAGGTCGACGGCGTGCCGATGATCTTCCAGTTCACGCCGAACACCGAGGCGCCGCGGGAGATGAACACCTGGATCCCCGAACACAAGGCGCTCTGGATGGCCGAGAACGTGACGGCGGTGCTGCACAACATCTACACGCTGCGCGGCACGCAGGTGCGCGATGCCCTGAACTGGTCGCAATACATCAACCAGGCGCTCTGGCTCTTCGGCGGCGAGGCGGAGGTGATGTTCGCCTCGCACCACTGGCCGCGCTGGGGCAATGACCGCGTCAAGGAGGTGCTGCGCGATCAGCGCGACATGTACGCGAACTTCAACAACCAGGTGCTGCACTACGCGAACCAGGGCGTGACGATCAACCAGATCCACAACGTCTACGAGATTCCTGCGAGCCTTCAGCAGAAGTGGCACTGCCGGGGCTACCATGGCGCGCCCGAACACAATTCCCGCGGGGTGATCCAGCGCTTTCTCGGCTTCTGGGACTGCAACCCGGCCACGCTTATGCCGCTCTCGCCCGAGGACTCGGCGCCGCTTTATGTCGAGATGATGGGGGGCGCCGCGGCGATCCTCGCCCGGGCCGACGCGCTGCACCAGACGGGCGACTACAAGCTCGAGATCGAGATCCTGAACAAGCTCGTGCAGGCCGAACCGGACAACGGCGCCGCCAAGGACATGCTCGCCGACGCCTTCGAGCAGATCGGCTACCAGCAGGAGAACACGGGCCTCCGGAACTCCTTCCTCGCCGCGGCCTATGAGCTCAGGACCGGGATTCCACAGGGTGCGGCGATCGACTCCACGACCCCCGACGTGATCCGGGCGATGTCGACCGAGCTCTTCCTCAACTTCCTCGCGATCCGGATGGACCCGCGCCGGGCCGAGGGGCTGGCTTTCACGATGAACCTCGTCACCCCCGACAACGGCGAGAAGTTCATCGTGGAACTCTCGAACGCCACGCTGACCAACATCCAGGGCTACACGGCCGAGGATGCGGACCTGACTCTGACCGTCGATCGCGCCGATCTGGAACGGGTGATGGCCGGGGCGACGACGCTCGACGCGCTGCTGGCCGACGGCACGGCGCAGTTCGAGGGCGACATCGCCATCCTCGGCCAGCTTGCCGGGCTGATGGTCGAGTTCGATCCGCGCTTCGAGATCATGCCGGGCACGAAGCTGCGCACGGAAACCGCAGAAGTCGGCGACTTCGAAGCCTCAGTCGGCGCGGTGATCCCCGAATGACCGACCGGCCGGGCCGGACCTTCGTCCATTGGGGGCGCCGGGAAACGGCGCCTCCGCAACTGCCCCAACTCACCGCGTGCTAGAATTAAAGAAAGGACCAAGAAATGGCCGATCTCGTCGTTCTCGACTTCGACGGTGTGGACACCGCCGATGCCATGCTCACCAAGCTCCGCTCGCTGAAGAAACAGGAGCTCATCGACCTGCTTGACGCCTGCGTCGTGGTCCACCCCGAGGAGGGTGACATCCAGATCAAGCAGTCGGTCAACATGACCGCGCTCGGCGCCAGCACCGGCCTCACCACCGGCGCGCTCGTCGGCACGCTGGCGGGCCTCCTGTTGCTGAACCCGCTCGCGGGCCTCGCGCTCGGCGGCGCCGCCGGCGCGGCGATGGGCGCGCTCAACGGCCGGATGTCGGATTTCGGGATCAACGACGAGTTCATCCGCGAACTCGGCGCGACCATCAAGCCCGGCACTTCGGCGCTGTTCCTGCTGGTCGCCAAGGCCACACCGGACAAGGTGATCGCCGAGACTCGCGAGTTCAATCCGCGCATCCTCAAGACCTCGCTGTCGTCCGAGGTCCTTCGCAGGCGAGGACGCACGCACCGACGTCAACAGGACGTTCCTGCAGCCCTTCGCCTCTTACACCACCGAGAATGCCTGGACCTTCACTCTGCAGACCGAAACCGCCTATGACTGGGATGCCGAGCAGTGGTCGGTTCCGGTCAACGCGATCGCGTCGAAACTGGTGCGGATCGGGGATCAGCCGGTCAGCCTGTTCGCCGGCGTCCGCTACTGGGCCGAAGGGCCCGAGGCTGGTCCGGACGGCTGGGGCGTCCGCTTCGGCGCGACATTCCTGTTTCCGCGTTGATCCGGGCCGCCGCCTCGGAGACATGCGCATCGCTGATCTCTCCGAAAGAGCTGCGGATCTCGGTCGTGCCGTTTCGAGCCAGCCGCCTGAGCCACGCATTGGGTGAGCCGTTTCGAATAGCGGGAATGCCAAGGTCATCGGTCCAAAGCGAGCGCGCGGACCCGGTCTCCTTCGGGCTCGAAGCTGCCGTTGAGGCAACGCCGATCTTATGGCCAGGTCAAGCCCCATTCAGGAGTGCGGCGCAGTTGCCGCCCAACCGCGCAGCAGAGAAGCCCGCGCATCTGACTCACGACCGGGATCGGTTTCCATGTCGTCGTCGCAACGGCTCTGGTGCCTGATCTTGTTGATTTCTGACGGATCTTCACGGCGGGCTGGCGATGGTTCCAACGCCAGAGGACCTCGTCGAGGTATCGTTGAAGATGCTTGCGTCCAAGGCGATGATAGACCCCGACAAGGGCGCGCTGAACCTGAGAATTGACGGCTTCCACCGTATTGATGTGCGCCCCAAGGCTGGGGCGGGAATACTGTCGGGCACCGTGATTGACCGTGTGATGCGCAGCAAATGTCTTGCCGATTTTGCGATAGGATCTATTGCCGTCGGTCATCAGAATGGACTGCGGGTCCATCCATCCTGTCATGATCGGGCCGAGCGTTGCGCCTCGGGCGTTCGGGACCAGGGTCGCCTTGGCTTGGCCTTTGCGGTCAGCGGCAATCAGCACAATGGGCTTTTTGGTGCCACGCCCTCTCTTGTTCTTGACCCCTTTCCTGAACTTGGGGGCCCCGCCCACGAAAGCCTCATCGACCTCGACCACGCCGCTCAACAATCCCGCAACCCGTTCTCTGTCATCCATCAGTTCGCGGATTGCGTGTCCGAGTTTCCAGGCGGTTTTCTGATTTACGCCAAGGATTCGTGACATGACAACCGAGGATATCCCCTTGCTGGATGTCAGCACCAGAAAGATCGCCGCTATCCAGGTTCGAAGATCCAGCTTGGTAGAATGCATCGGCGTTTTGGTGGTGACTGTGAACTGCCGACGGCATTCCGGCTCGGAGCATTGATACAGCCCGGCACGCGCAGATTGACACCGCAACGCCACAGACCGCACACTGCCGCAATGTGGGCAATAGCGACCGGTGGGCCAGATCATTTCTTCCAGGAACACGCGCCCATGGTGTTCGCTCGGCATCCTTTTCCAGATGTCCCTGACGGATTTCAGTTCTGTGATCATATAGACTCTCCGATACCTGGGAGCCGGGAATATTGGCCAACTACCTGTTTCCCGAAGAGAACAGGTCATCTCGCGCAAAACCGTGACAGGGCCGGGGTTTTTCAATGGCTTTCATAACCGTGGCTCAACCATCGCTTCCTTTCGTGGATAATCGGGTATTGAAACCTTGCGCGAGAAACTGAGACCCGATCAGGAGATCGCCGCCGTCACTGCCGATGGCGCTTTCGATACCCGCAAGTGCCATGACGCCATCGCCGCCCGAGGGGCCGCTGCCATCATTCCACCCCGCAAGAACGCCAAACCCTGGAAACCCGACACCGCCGGGGCTGTCGCCCGTAACGAAATCCTGCGGACATCGAAGCGCGTCGGCAGGACCATCTGGCGACGATGGAGCGGGTATCACCGCCGAAGTCGCGCCGAGACCAAAATGCACTGTATCAAGTTGCTGGGCCAGCGCCTGTCCGCACGCGAATTCGACCGTCAGCTCGCCGAGTTCCAGGTCCGGGTCGCAGTGCTCAACGGCTTCACCGCGCTCGGCATCCCCGTCACGGAAGCCGTGGGATAAGTTTGTCCGGGGTAAGGGGCAGTCCGACAGTCACCAGATTTGTGCAACGGAGCCACCGCGGATGATCATATCGATCGGAATGTGGCAATGGGCGCATCAGTTCTGATCAGGGCAAGCTGGGATTACTCCTGAGATCTGGCGACAAACGCGCCGGCAATCGGAAACCGGCCCGCCGCTGGCGAGCCGGTGAAGTGTTTTTTTGTCAGGCGCTAAAGATCCTCTCGCGCCACACCCTGCCCCGCTGCTTCGGGTGTGATGCGGTCGAAATGGCCAGCGCCGAAATAGGCCCAGCTCTTGCCTTCGGACGTGGCCAGATAGCCGTCAGAAAAGCCGCTGGTGATCTCCGACTGCGGGTAGGACGGCAGAACGAACGCTTTCATCCCGATCAGGTAGATCACAAAGCCGAGCGGAAAGCCGATCAGGAACGCATATTGAGAATACCACGCAGCCACGCCCCCCGCGATAAGCCATGCCGAAAGTCCGGCGATATTGAAGCCGCCGGAATAGCGAAACTGACCGGTCAGCGAAAACAGCTCCGGCACGTTCAGGCGGCGTTTGCGCAGCACGTAATAGTCGGCGACCATGATCCCGCCGATCGCCGACAGGAACGCGCCGTAGTAGCCGAGGAACACAAAAAGGTTGCCGAGAATTTTCCAGGGAAAGCAGATCGTGCCGACAACCCCGGCAAGTGCCACGGCGGTCTTGTAGTTGATGTAGCGCGGCGCGAGATTGATGAATGTCAGCGCCGCAGGGATCAGGTTGGCCGAGTTGTTGGTCGACCATTGTGCCAGCACGACGAGTGCAAGCAGGGCGACCAGCGCAAAGCCCTGCTCCTGGCCCTGGATCACTTCGATAGGATTCCAGTTCCCGGTCGCGATGAACGAGACCGCGCCGATCCCGGCAATCATCGCCTGCGTCACCGGCAGCGCGATGAGCTGAGCCAGAAAGATGTTGCGGTTGCGGCGGAAAAAGCTCTTTGCGCCCGGTTCGGTTTTGAGAAATCGGGTCAGGTTGGGGATGTCGATGGCCATGGTCGACCAGAAGCCGAGATTGGCAACAAACAGCACCAGCAGCGACATCTCGCCTTCGGCCCGGAACGTCCAGATGTTCAGGCCGTTGGTCTGCGCCACACCTTCGAGTGTGAAATACATCCAGACAGAAATCGCGATGATCGCCGGAGCCGCAAACGAGGCGAGCCGCTCGACCGACTTGATCCCCATCGCCGTGTTGACGATTTGCAGGATTCCGAAGGCGACATACCATACGAACCAGTTGTCAAACCCGAAGAAATATTCCCCGATACCGTTGAGCGCGAGCGCGCCGAGATAGGTCTGGATGCCGAACCACATCGCCGCAACGATCCCGCGCGATACGCTCGGCAGATGAGTGCCGTGAACGCCGAAAGGGGCCCGCAGATAGACCGCGAAGGACAGCCCGTGTTCGGTGCCGATATCCGCCGTCAATACCATGAACAGACCGATGGCGACGTTGGCCAGACAGATCGTCAGGATCACGGCACCCAGGCCGATTCCGCCGCCGACGCCGGCCGCACCCAGCCCATACGTCGCGATGATGACGGCGATGCCGACCCAGATCCAGGCGTAACCCCAAAGACCGATTGGGCGCTGGTTGAGTTGCACGGGAAGAATGGATTCCTCGATGAGCGCGCTGCGTTCATGTTCGGCGGCGTATATTTGATCCGCTATGGTCATAGTTTTCCTCCTGTCGGACGAGCTTTCTCTTCCGAGTTCATTGATTGCGGTTTTGGGTAACGCGGCCGGCCCCGGCCATGACCGGGGCCGGGGCGATGGATCAGTTGCGGCGCTGCATCGCTGCGCGCAGCTTATCAGTTGCGGCCATGTCGACGGTTTCGTCCTCCAGGTTCACGGCTACGCCGTAGGCCTCGCGCGCGTGGTCTACGGTGCAGAAACCGTCCAAGACGTCCTCAAGTACCTTCATCGCGGAACGGTTCAGCGGATCGCCATAGCCTCCGCCATTGGGGCTGAAATAGGCCATGACATCATTCGCCTCGACCGCGAGGCCGGAGAACTTGGAGTGCATCTCGCGCGCCTCATCCGGCTTTTCGCTGTTATAGAGCAGGCACTTTCCGACCGCGCCGTCACTACCGCCAAAGATGCCCCAGGGCGCATCGGTGTGACGCTCGGACTCGTGGGTGATGAAGGCCGGCGTAAGTACGCGCTGTGCCTTCACCACACCGATACCGCCGCGGTATTCTCCCGCACCTGGCGGCACGTCATCGCGCAATTCGTAGCGGTCGCAGATCATCGGGATATGCATGGCGAGGTCTTCGAGCGGGTTGTTGCGGGTGTTCGCCATCAGGTTGTCGATGCTGTCCGGCCCGTCCGATCGCGGACGGCCGCCATAGGCCCCCTCGTTGACCTCGAGGAAAACCCAATAGTCGCCTGACGGGCGCACCCCCGAATAAGCCGCGAAGGAGATCGAGGCGGACGAACCCGCAATCACCTGCTCAGGCATCACCGGGGCCAGCGCACGGATGATCAGGTCGATCATCCGGTTGCACTGGGTGAACCGCGCCTCTGCCGATGCCGGGGCTTTGGGGTTGAAGATCGACCCCAACGGTGCCGTCACCTTGATCGGGCGGAACGAGCCTTCGTTCGACGGCACCCGCACGTCGGATGTCGCACTGTCGAGCAGAAGCTTTCGGAACCCGGCATAGGCGGCGACCTTGGTCGATCCTTCGAACGGCACGTTATAGGCCGTGGGCGTTTGGTCCGCCGATCCGGTCAGGTCGACCTCGACCTCGTCACCGCGCACCCGCAGCGTCACCTTGACCTTCAACTGCTTGCCACGGTTACGCCCGTCATCGTCCAGCCAACCCTCGGCGCTATAGTCGCCATCGGGGATCTCGCTGATCTTCTGGCGGGTCATCCGTTCAGCGTAGTTCATCAACTGGTTGGCGGCGGCAAACACGGTCTCTTCCGTGTATTTCTCGATCAGTTCCACGAACCGCTTGGCCCCCAGCCGCGCCGAGGCCACCTGCGCCTCGATATCGCGGACAAGCTGTTCAGCAGCGCGGGAGTTGCGGCGGATGTAGTTCCACATCGCGTTGTTGGGCTCACCCTTGCGGTAGAGCTTGGTGCCGGCGAACAGCATCCCTTCGGCGAATACGTCCGGCACGTCGATGATGAGCCCGGGGGTCGCCGCTCCGATATCGACGTGGTGCGCCGTGTTGCCGGCAAAGCCGACCAACCTCCCCTTGAGGAACACTGGCACGACGATGGCCAGATCGGGTGTATGCGACGATCCGAAATAGGGGTGGTTGTGGACGACAACGTCGCCCTCATACCATTCGCCATCCTCGAGCGTCTCGTCGATGCCGCGCAGATAGCCGGGAATTGATCCGATATGCATGGGGGTCGATTCGGATTCGCACAGCGTGTTGAAGTCCTTGTCAAACAGACCCGCGCCAAGGTCCTGGCTTTCGCGGATGATCGAAGAAAACGACATCCGGTAAAGCACATGGCCCATCTCCTCGGCGATGGTTTCGAAGGCACCCCGGATTACCTGAAGGGTGATCGGATCGACCTCGTTGGTGGCGGGCGCGGCTCTTGCAGCAATATTCATGGTCTTGCTCCTGTTCAGTTCGCGCCAAGGCGGCGGATGCGGGTGTTGCCATATTCCAGCGTCTCGGCGACATAGCCGGGTGGAACCAGGGTGGTAGCGTTGTGCTGCACGAGGATCGCGGGCCCCTCGACCTTGTCGCCCGCCATGAGTTTCGTGCGGTCATAGCGCGGAGTTTCGAATGTTCGCCCGTCGTCAAAGGTGGTAGACCTAACGAACAACAGTGCCCGGTCGGGGCTGGAGCCATCGGTCGTGGCGATCTTGGGGATCTCGATCCGGCGGACCGAAGCGGTGCCGATGGCCCGCAGCGTGATCAGTTCGACTTCCGACGTGCGATAGCTGTAGCCATAGTCAAGCTGGTGCTGGTCGTGAAAACTGTTGGTGATCGCCTGCTTGTTGGCCTGCGTCACCGCCCCTTCGGGCATCTCGGCGCGCAGTTCGAACCCCTGCCCGTGATAACGGCATTCGGCCACCACGCTCAGGCGCTGCTGGTCACGCGGGATACCGTCGGCGTCGAGTTCGGCCTGAACCCGGTCACGCAGCAGGGCCACGGCCGCATTGATCCGGCCAATCGCCGCATCGTCAGCGGCATTCAACTCCACGATCACGGCTTCCGTGTGTTCGTATTGCAGGTCGGTCTTGAGCAGGCCCACCGCCGCAGTGATGCCCGGTGCCACCGGCACGATCACGTCGCGCGCGGACATCGCCTCGCACAGCGCCACGCCGTGCAACGGCCCGGCCCCGCCGAACGGCATGATCGAGAACTCGCGCGGATCGACACCGCGCGCAACCGAGTTCGAGCGGATCGCCAGCGCCATGTTGTTGTTGATGATGCGAATGATACCCAACGCGGCATCGGTCACGGTCATCCCAAGCGGTTTTGCGATCTTCTCCTCGACCGCCGTGCGCGCCAGCACCGCGTCCAGCCGCAGATCACCCCCCAGCGCCATGTCAGGATCGAGCCGCCCCAGAACGATCTGCGCATCGGTCACGGTCGGCTCCACGCCGCCCCTGCCATAACAGGCAGGCCCCGGCTCTGATCCGGCCGAGCGCGGGCCGACGTTGAAGCCACCGGCCTCGTCAATGAAGGCAACAGAACCGCCGCCAGCACCGATCGTCACAAGGTCGATCATCGGGGTCAGCACGGGATGGCCCGACACATAGGTATCGCGCGGGTTCATGATCTTGACCGCGCCGCCCGGAATGGTCGAGATATCAGCCGAGGTACCGCCGATATCGACGGTGATGATATTTGGGACGGCTGCCATCTCGCCCTCGGAGGCACCGCCGATCACGCCGCCCGCCGGACCCGACATCAGGATGCGGATTGGGCGTCGGGCGCAGCTTTCAACGGTGGAGACGCCGCCATTCGACTGCATGATTCGCAGCTTCGACATGACTCCGGCCTCGCGCAGCTTGGATTCCAGATCGCGCAGGTAGAACGAGGTCTTCGGCCCGACATAGCAATTCATCGCTGCGGTCGAGAAGCGCTCGTATTCCCGCATGACGTTGGCCACCTCCGACGAGCAGGTGACATAGGCGTCCGGCATCTCCTTGAGCACGATTTCCTTGGCGCGCACCTCATGCGCGTCATTCAGGAATGCGAACATGAAACCGATGACGACGGAATTGATCCCACGCTTCTTGAACAGCGCGCAAGCGGCACGCACGGCGTCCTCGTCCAGCGGAGTTTCGACCGCGCCGGTGGGCGGAAGGATACGTTCCGCGATGGAAATCCGGTTGCGGCGTTTGACCAGCGGCTGGCTTTGCCAGGGCACGTCAAAGTGCAGTGAAAAGTTGTAGGGCCGCTTGTGTCGGCCGATATGCAGGATGTCGCGGAACCCTTCGGTGGTCAGCATCCCGCATTGAGAGCCGTTGTGCTCGATGGTGATATTGGTCGCCGTGGTCGTGCCATGCACGATCAGCTCGACCTCGGCCGGGGCGATCCCTGCCATCCTGCAGATGCCCTGCACGCCATCGACCACGCCGATCGACTGGTTCTTCAGAGTCGTCGGTACCTTGTGATAATATACCCCTTGCGGGCATTCGAGCACCAGATCGGTGTTCGTCCCCCCCACGTCCACGCCAATTCTCGCCATGTCATCCTCCGTTTGTTGCGCACCATTGGGGTACGCCTGTTTCAATCAACCAATTGCCTCGGGCAGCCAGAGCGCGATCTGGGGAAAGACCAGCAACGCCACGATCATCAGGAGCATCGCAATCACGAATGGTAGCGCCCCAAGTATCACGTCATTCATCGAACCGTATCCGCGAACGCCCTGGATCACATAGAGGTTGACCCCGATCGGCGGCGTAATCAGCGCGGTTTCCAAGAGCAGCATCATCAGGATGCCGAACCAGACGAGGTCGTACCCCATTGCGGCGACAATCGGGGCAATCAGCGGGGTCGCAATCAGCAGCAACGAAAACGCTTCCATGAAGCAACCCAGGATCAGAAACCCGATCACGATCACGATCATCGTCTGCATCGGCGACAGGCCCATGTCGGTAATGAACGCCGTCAGAAGCGCGGTCAGTCCGATCACCGACAGCACGAAGTTCAGGAACATCGCCGCCAGCACGATCAGCATGACCATGGCGGTGGTCCGCATCGTGCCTTCGATGGCCCGCAAGAGCATCGGCATGTTCAGCTTCCGGTTCACAGCCGCAAGCAGGAGCGATGCCACGACGCCCAGCGATGCCGCCTCGGTTGGCGTGGCGAGACCCGCATAGATCGACCCGACGACCACAAGAAAGATGAACAGCGGCGGCAGAAGGTCCGGCAGCGTGGAGATCCGAGCGGCCCAGGTCGGGCTGCGCTTCTTGCCGCCCCATTCCGGCCGGATCAGACAGGCGATGAGAACCGTCAGCATGAAGAGGCCCGCGAGCAGGAAACCCGGCAGAAACCCGGCGAGGTAAAGCTTTGGGACCGAAGTATTGGTCAGCAGCCCATAGACGATCATGTTGATCGAGGGCGGGATCAGGATGCCCAGCGTCCCGCCCGCCGCCAGCGTGCCCATGAAGAGAGGCTCGAAATAGCCTTCCTTGCGGGCCTGCGGCATGGCGACGGTGCCGACCGTTGCTGCGGTGGCAATGGATGATCCCGACGTCGCGGCGAACAGCGTGCTGGCCCCGATATTGGAATGCATCAGCCCGCCCGGCAGCCAGGACAGCCAGTTCGACAGCGCGCCATACATCTTTTCCGCGATCCCCGCTCGCAGCAGAATTTCTCCCATCATGATGAACAGCGGGATCGCGACGAGGATGAAGTCGATGCTGTTGGTCCAGTAGATGTCACCCAGCGCCCGGAACAGCGGCATCGGTGAATAGATCTCGGCCAAGACCAGAGCCAGGATTCCCAGCACCGCCGCGATGGGCACGCTCAGGGCGATAAGGAGAAAGAGGATGCTTACGCTCGATCCCAGCATGTCAGTACTCCTTGACGGTCATAAGGGTGTGGGCCGCGGTTTCCTCGGCGATCTCCTCGTCGAGACTCAGCGTGCCGCCCAGAGCATTTCCCTTTGCCAGATCGCCTCGCAGCGTGGCCGAGATCATTCCGTAGAGGACAAGCCCAAGGCAGACGCAGAACAGCAGCCAGCCGGCGAACCAGAACGCCTGTGGCACGATCAAAGGGGTCTGCAGCGGCGTGATCGCCCGCGAACCGTTTTCCCATGTCACCAGAACGCTCAGCCCCGCGCGCCACGTGACCGCTCCGGCAAAGACCCCAAGCACCGTGATCCCGAAGATGTCGAGAACGACGCGCAGGCGTGACGGGAAATGGGAATAGAGCGCATCGATCCGCACATTGGCGCGATGCAGCAACGCATACGGGAAGGCAAGCGCGGTCGAGATTGCAAAAAGGTAGCCGGAGATTTCGTCAGAACCGCCCATCGTTATGCCAAGCAGGCGGCGGACCAGGACATCGGCGCTGACCATGAAGGCTGCGAACAGCATCATCGCACCACCGGCCCAGACCGCGAAACGTGCATACCGAAAGACTATGGCATAGATCGTGTCGAACATTTTGGCCTCCCTGAACCAGGCGGGGCCGCAAATGCGGCCCCGTTCCTCGCTTTTCAGTTGGTCACGATCGCGAGCCCGGCGGCAGCACCGGCCGTTTCCGTCCAGGCGGCGGCACAGTCCGCGCCACAGCGCTCAGCCCAGCGGGGCAGAACGTAGTTGTCGAGGATCGCCTGCCGTGTTGCGATATCGGCTTCCGTCGGAAGGGTGAGCGTGGCCGATCCCGGTTCGCCCATGGTGCATTCACTGGTGCCGGTCAGACAGGCGACACCCATCGCCTGCTGTTTCTCGGCGTTGGACCATCCGTCTTCCTCGAGTTTCCGGAAGGCGTCGGTCATGATCGCCCGGCTGTCTTCGTCCAGCCCCTGCCAGAGATCTGTGTTGATCGCGGAAAAGGTCATGGAATACCCGATGGGCAGGGCGAAGACGTGGTTGATCACCTCTTGCCAGGACGCGCGATAGGCGGAAACAGGGTCGGTCACGGCGCAATCGGCAACGCCGCGTTCGAGCGCCGGGACGACCTCGGCAAACGGCAATGTTACGACGGTGCCGCCGGCACCTTCGATGAAGTCGCCCAGGGTCGCGGAATGGACCCGAACCTTGCGCCCCGCCAGATCAGCGATGCTGGAGATCGGATCACGGCAATAGATCATCGATGCCGGCCAGGGATGCATCGACAGGATGGTGGCGCCATAGGTATTCTGAAAGCTCTCGTCCATGACGGGCCGGTAGGCGTCGGAAATTGCGCGCATCGTGGCGAAATCCGAAGCGATGCTTGACAGGTCCATGCCTTCGATTGCCGGGTTCTCGGCAGCGACATAGCTGCCCAGGCCGTGCGCCACTTCGAAGACGCCCAGGTTCAGAAGGCGCATCACTTCGCCGCCCTTCAGGCCCGCCTCTGTGATCGGAATGGCGTTTCCGGTCAGTTGACCGCCAGACAATCCGGGCAGGGTTTCGGTCCAGAACGGAAGCTCAAGATCGTTCCAGGACGCCAGGTTCCCCCAGGTTCCGACGACCTTGAATTCATGCGCTTGGACTTCCGCAAAGGCGGGGCCGACAGATGTTGCCGCAATCGCGGCTGTGGTCAGAAGTACTTTCATGACACTCACTCTCTGTTGTCGTTTTTGTTGTTGGGTTGCGCCTGCCGGAGAGTGGGTTTCCGGCAGGCCGGTCGTCCGCCGGGCGCTACTCCGCCGCAGCGGTCAAGCTGTTGACTGTGTTGAGGTAATTCACACATTCGTCGACAGTGTGGACGTCGCCGAACTTGGCGTCGATGTCGAAAAGGTTCCACGCCACGGCACCCGGCACCCGGTCGCCGATCGCTTCCTTGACCGCGATGGTGCGGAAGCCATCCGCGATGCCGTCACAGATCGTCTGACGCACGCAGGCGCAGGCGGTCACTCCGGTCACGAGGATCGTATCGACGTTGTTGGCACGCAGAATACCGGCAAGCTCGGTCCCGTGGAACGATGACGCACGCTTCTTGAGCAGCGTATATTCACCCTTGACCGGCGCGATGCGGCTGTCGATGGCCCAGAGATCCTTGTCGGCGATATCGACCACATCGACCGGGATCTTGTTGTGCCACAGGCCCATGTCGGTAAACGGCGCATTGCGGTCGGTGATCTCGTAGGCGGTCGTCACATGGATCACCGGATGGCCATTGGCGCGGCAGGCGGCCAGCAGCTTCTGCATCCCCGGAATGATCTCGTTGTCCATCTTCTCCTGGTCGCAGGTGAAGGGGTTGCCGGGGCGCGTCCAAGCGTTGGCGAGGTCAACGCTGACCAGCGCGGGGCGCTTGCCGAAGCCTACGCGGCGCTGGAAGCCGTTCTTCTGATAATATTCGGAAGCAACATCGAAGGCCTGCTGCAGCAGACGGTCCAGTTCCTTGTTATCCACGTCGCTCATCTCGTTCTCCTGTCTGAAATTCGGCGAGGGCTGCCCCCCGACGGTATGGAAGGTTTCTGCGGCCGGACCGGATAACCGATTGCCGCCCGAGGCCCATATTGATCTTCTGGTTGACGTGGGGGAATTGCCGTGTCAGCGTTTATTATTGCGTGATTTGCATCAATCGAAAGTGGCAAGAATGGCCGCCCCGGCAGGGCTCGACACCCTCTATTCCTTCCTTATCGTTGCGGAAGAATTGAACTTTCGCCGAAGTGCAGAGCGGCTCAACCTTGACCAATCCGCATTGTCGCGGCGGATCCAGAAGCTGGAACAGGAACTGGGCTTCAAGCTTCTCGAGCGCACGACACGAGAGGTTTCGCTGACGCAGGCCGGACAATCGTTCTACAAGGACAACGCTCATCTGCTCAACCGATATGCGGAATCGGTTCAGGGTGCCCGGCGAATCGCCGAAGGCAAGACAGGTCATCTCCGAATCGCCTACATGGCATTTGCCGCGACCGAACTGATGCCATCGGCGGTCGCGCGGTTTCGGCAGCGGCACCCGCATATCGACGTGGCGCTGCAGTACATTCGGACCCAAGGGCAGAAATTGGCGCTGGCCAACGACGAGATCGACCTGGGCTACCTGATCGGCCCATTCGAGCACCCCGACTACACCAGTCTGACGCTGTCGTGCGAGTTGCTTTATGTCGTCACCCCACTGAACCACCCCCTGTCGCAGAAGCTCAACGTCACGCCGGCCGATATCGCCGGTCAGGATCTGATCCTTGGCGACATGCGTGAATGGGGAGAGTACCGCAGACGGCTCAGCGACCTATTCAGCGCCGAAGGCATTGAGCTTCGTGTGAAACTGGAGGCGTCGAACACCCTTGCGTTGATTGGGTTGGTCGCGGCAGGGCTGGGCATCACGGTCTATCCCGAAAGCCTGATCGGCTTTATCGGACGATCGGTCGAGGTGCGGCCTCTCATCCATCCACGGTTTCGCAACCGCACTGTTCTGACATGGAGAAGATCGAACCGCAGCGAACAGGTTCGCGCCTTTGTGGATGTGGCCAAGAACCTGACTACAAGGCGTTGACCGCAAACGGGCGGCCTCGCGGGGCCGCCTGCCTAATTCGTTGTAGCATTTATCAGGCCAGTTCCATCCGCCGTTTGACCTCGAAGGTCCCACCGCGCGGACTGCGTGAGTCGGTTGGGCAGCCTTTCGGGGGCTTTCGGCGGCGACGCAATCACTGCCGCCCCCGCCGGGTCGTCCGTCACGTAGGGCGGAAAGTGTGAATTCGTTGCGAGTGCTCGGGTAATGCCTCAGCACGGCGTTGTTGCAAATATCGGCAAGGATACCCTTTGCGAATCCAGTGATATAGCTGACGTCCATGTCGACACCCACATGTCCCCGCTATCGCGCGACGAACTGGTCCGAGTATGACGCAGCGCTGCGCAAGCGAGGCTCGCTGGTCACGTCCGTCAAGCTGGTGTAATTTCTCGGATGGCCTGAGGGCATGATCAGGCGGCTTTCGTGGTTATGCTGAGAATGGGGTCGATCTCCTCCTTGTCGATCTGGGCGAAGGCCTCGACCATCATGTAGCGGCTCGAGGTCTGCCATTCGTCGTTCTGTTCGAACAGCACCGCGCCGATCAGGCGCATGATGGAGG
>JAGRMU010000069.1:5573-32736 GCA_020441165.1 Sedimentitalea sp. | reverse complement strand
GCCGCCCACTGGCTGATCGTGCAGGGGTTCGAGGTGCTCTGGCTCTGGATCTTGCGCATCGCGGCGATCAGGGGCTCGGGTCCGCCCGCATAGCCGATCCGCCAGCCGGTCATCGCATGGGCCTTGGAGACGCCGTTGCAGGTCAGGGTGCGGTCGTGGAGCCCCGGCTCGACCTGCGCGGGGGTGCAGAATGCGAACCCGTCATAGGCCAGATGCTCGTACATGTCGTCGCTCATCACCCAGACATGGGGATGGCGCATCAGCACGTCGGTCAGCGCCTTCAGCTCGGCCCGGGAATAGCCGGCCCCGGTGGGGTTGCTGGGCGAGTTGAAGATGAACCACTTGGTCCGCGGCGTGATCGCCGCCTCGAGCTGGTCCGCGGTCAGCTTGTAGCCGGTCTGGATCGAGGTTTCCGCGATCACCGGCTCGCCCCCCGCCAGCAGCACCATGTCGGGGTAGCTGACCCAGTAGGGCGCCGGGATCACCACCTCGTCGCCGGGATTGAGCGTCGCCATCAGCGCGTTGTAGAGGATCTGCTTGCCGCCGCTGCCGACGCTGACCTGGGAGGGCACATAGTCCAGGCCGTTGTCGCGGCGGAACTTGGCGCAGATCGCGGCCTTGAGCTCGGGGATGCCGTCGGGATCGGTATAGCGCGTCTTGCCGGCGTTGATCGCCGCGATCCCGGCCTCGCGGATGTTCTGCGGCGTGTCGAAATCCGGCTCGCCCGCGCCCAGGCCGATCACGTCGCGCCCCTCGGCGCGCAGCGCGCGCGCCCTGGCGGTCACCGCGATGGTCGGGGACGGTTTGACGCGCGACAGTGTCGCAGACAGGAAACTCATCGGACGCCTCGGTTTGTATCTGTGGCCCGAGTGTGTCATAGGGTGCGCCCGAAGGCCGTTCAAGCGGCATCGCGCAGGACTGAGGAGAACGAGGATGACCAGCGGAGATCTTGCCTGGTACGGACCGGACGCCGCCACGTTCGGCGATCGCGTCGGCGGCGCGCGCGAGGCGGCGGGCATGACCCAGGGCCAGCTGGCGCGCCGGCTGGGCGTCAAGAAGGAAACCATCGCGGCCTGGGAGAACGATCTGTCCGAGCCGCGCGCCAACAAGCTGTCGATGATGGCCGGGCTCCTGAACGTGTCCATCGTCTGGCTGCTGACCGGCGAGGGCGAGGGCGCCCCCGGGCCGGTCGACGACGAACCTTCCGCCTCGGATTTCGACGGCATCCTTTCCGAGCTGCGCCAGCTGCGCACCACGCTGCGCGCCAATGCCGACCGCGCCGCACAGCTGGAAAAGCGGCTGCGGTTGCTGGTCTCGAGCCGCGAGGCGCTGTGAGCGAACCCCCCGAGCACCGCATCAAGCGACTGAAGATGCGCTCGATGCGGCGCGGGATCCGCGAGATGGACCTGATCCTGTCGGCGTTTTGCGAAACGCGGCTGGCACGGATGGGCGCACGCGATCTCGATATCTACGATGCGCTGCTGGAAGAGAACGACCAGGACCTCTATCGATGGGTCACCGGGCAGGCGGCGGCGCCCGATCCCTATGGCGAGGTGATCGCCGAGATCTCGCAAACCTTTCAGAAGTAATCCAAATTTGGTTTAACCGATTCTTCGGGTTTTTTCGTCAGTCTCTGGGTCGAGGAGTTCGAGTCGGAGAGACGAATGAGTATGGAAATGCAACTGACCCCGCCAGTCCGCAAGGGGTTCATGTCGGGATATCTCGAAGCGCTGGCGCTGGTGGAGCGGTTGCACCGCCTGCTTCTGGACGTGATCAAGGACGAATTCGAACGCGTCGGCGTGCTCGAGATCAATGCGGTGCAGGCGCTGCTGCTGTTCAACATCGGCGACAACGAGGTGACCGCGGGCGAATTGAAGAGCCGCGGCTACTACCAGGGCAGCAATGTCAGCTACAACCTCAAGAAGCTGGTCGAGATGGGCTACATGCATCACCAGCGCTGCGAGATCGATCGCCGGTCGGTGCGGGTCAAGCTGACCCCGCGCGGCCGCCAGATCCGCGACGTGATCGGCGCGCTCTTCGCCCGCCACGCCGAGGGGCTGGAAGCCAAGGGCGTGCTGGGCCCCGAGGGGATCGAGGACATCACCACGTCGCTGAAGCGGGTCGAGCGTTACTGGACCGACCAGATCCGCTACATCTACTGATCGAGGCAGCCTGTCGAGCCAGGCCCGCGGGGCGGTGTGCGCGCACGCCGCCCCGCATTCGTTTCCATGCGCCGGATCGGACCGGTTGGCGCGGATCGCGTTGGGCGCACCGGGGGATTCGAGACACGCGCGATCGACCTCGGTAGACCGGCTACGCCGGCCTACGCCGGGCTGTGACGAAGGGCCGGCGCGGGTGTCGGCGGAGCGCGGCGCGGGCCGGAGCAGCGGGGGCGGATCGTGCCTGCGACCGGGCAGGCGAGGCGCTTGCCGCACAGGGGATCGTGCCGATTGGCTCGTCGCCGGGCCACGGAACATGCCGGTTTTCGCGGCGCAGGAAACGGCCGCTCATCGCGTGTCGGGAAGCGCCGACACGGTCAGCCCTTCAAGCTCTCGGATCAGCTTGCGCACCATCGCCTCGCGATAGGCCTCATAGCCGAGAGCGGTTTCCACGAAGGCGCCCGGGCCGAAGATCACCCAGGCCGAGAAATAGGCCGACAACTCGCCGATATCCTCATAGCCGAGCGCGCCCAGCGTCGGGGCATCGCTGCCGATGACCAGCGCGTTGAGCGTCACCCCTCCCGCCGACTGCGCCGACAGGGCGCGCTTCACCTCGCGCGGATGCGGGCCGATATTGTGCTTGCCGTCGCCGGAAAGATCGAGGGTGCGCTTCCAGCAGTCGCGCCTCTGCTCCAGCAGGGCGGTCCCGAACCGCATCGCGCTTCCCAGCGCGGTGCCGGGCGGGGCAGGGCGGCGCCCGGTCGCCTCCAGCATGGCCGCGATCCGCTCCAGGTCGGCGGGCCCCGCGATCATCTGCCAGTCGAGCAGCAGGCGCTGATGGCCGGGCTCGCTCCATTCGAAGATCGCCAGATGAACCGGGGCCGAGGGCACCGAGAGCATCGCCGCGATCACCGCAGGCTCGCGCAGCGCCGCGGCCAGCCCGTCGAGCTGCAGCCGGTACTCGCCGCCATCGACCGAGCCCGACACGTCGAGCCCGAGCGCCAACGCCTGCCGGCACGGCGCCTCGGTGCTGCCGGGCGTTGCCACAAATCCCGCAGCGATCACCAGCGCCGCGCGCATTGCCCGCCGAAGGGCGGAGCCGGACGCACCGGCCCGCTCAGCGCGCGACATTTGCCGGGGCGAGGCTGAGCGCGCCGATCACCGGCGGCGACAGCTCGCGCAGCAGCTTGCGGCGCATCGCCCGTTCGTAATCGGCAAAGCCCTGCGCCACCTCCAGAAAGGCGCCCGGTCCGTGCAGCACCTCGGAGCGGTAGAAATGGATCAGGCTCTGCTCGCCCTCGAAGTCCGCGGCATTGACCACCAGACCGTTGACGGTGATCTCCGCGAAGGGAAACTCGGCATAGGCCAGGGCCGGTCCGAACCCCTCGTTGTTCTCGCCGTCGCCGGCCATGTCGAGGGTCTGCATCAGGCAGGCCGGGGCCCGGCCCAGCAGGCCCGCGCCATATCCCAGCGCATGGCCCATGGCGGTCGGATAATCGTCGTGGCTGCGCCGCGAGGCGGCCAGCGTCTCGGCCACGTCGAGCAGATCGCCCGCATCCCGGATCAGCCGCCAGTCGATCAGCAGGGTCTGGTTGTAGCGCCCGCTCCACTCGTAGACCGCCAGCGTCACCGGCAGATCGGCAGCGAAGAACGCGGCCGCGACCTCCGGGGCGATCAGCGCCGCGGCAAGCCCGCCGCGCTGCAGCGTGTCCTCCTCGGCATCCACCGACGAGGATACGTCCAGCGCCAGCGCCAGGGCCTGCCGGCACTCGACGGCCGTTGCCGGCCCCGCCAGCGCCAGCAGCGCGGCGGCGAGGCGGGCGGCGGGCGCTACCAATGGCCGGTATTCGCCATGCTCGCCCAGGGCTCGGCCGGCGCCAGGGCGGCCCCGTTCTGCAGCAGTTCCACCGAGATGTTGTCGGGCGAGCGCACGAAGGCCATGCGCCCGTCGCGGGGCGGCCGGTTGATGGTCACGCCATTGTCCATCAGGTGCTGGCAGGTCGCGTAGATGTCGTCGACGCCATAGGCGAGATGCCCGAAATGGCGGCTGTCGCTGGGCAGTCCCTCGTCGCCGTCCCAGTTGTAGGTCAGCTCGACCGGGCAGTCCTCCTGACCCGGCGGAGCCATGAAGATCAGCGTGAAGCGGCCTTCCTCGCTCTTGTATTCGCGGGTCTTCTTCAGCCCCAGTAACTCGTAGAAGGCAAGCGACGCGTCCAGGTCTTTGACGCGCACCATGGTGTGCAGGTATCTGATGCTCATGTGGTCCTCCGATCTGGCCGGAGTGTAGCGTTTAGGGCGCCGAGGGCCAGCGTCCCGTGGGGCGCGGGGATCAGAATTTCGATTCGATGCCCAGCGAGACGGTGATCTCGCGCGTGTCGAAGCGGCTGTCGTTCGAGGTCTTGCGCCCGCTGCGCAGGCGCAGCATCGGCGCGAAGCCGGCATAGTCGAGCCGGTCGAAGAAGAGGCTGAGATCGCCGTAGACCGATTGGTCCTGGCGCCCGCCCGGCACCATGAAATAGCCCGAGCGGTATTCGGGATAGTCCGAATAACCGAGGGTCAGCCCGGCGCTGAGGCGCAGCGGACCGAAGCGCTGATCGAAGGCATAGGCGGCGCGCAGCGAGGCGGACCAGAAGGTGCCATTGATGCTCTCGGCCTGCGAATCGCGCAGGGCCATGCTGAGGGTCAGGCGGTCGCCATTGCCCAGAACCCGGCTGAATTGCCCGCCGAAGCCGAGGATGCGCGCATCGTTGACGGCATAGAACGCCATGAACCGGCGCTCGGCCGATCCGCTGAGCCTGACCAGGGAGTCCGAGCCGATGAGCCAGGCGCGCTCGAGGCGGAGCCGGCCGAACCGGTAGCTGCGCGTGCCGGCCCACCAGCTTTCCCCGCCCGCGGCCTCGATCAGAGCCGATCCGCCCTGGGCGCCGACCGCGAACCCGTGGCTCAGCGCCGCCTCGGCATAGGTCGAGGCGAAGTCCGAGCCGCGGGCGCGGGGGGCCTTCTCTTGCGCGGAGTCCGACAGCGCCACGCGCTGCAGGTAGAGCCGCCCGGCCAGGGTGGTGGCGCTGGTGGCATTGGCGCGCAGCCGGTAGCTGAGATCGAGATCGGCGGTTCCGATCAGCCCCGACAGCGCCTGCGCCTCGCCGCTGAGCGCGCCGATGACCGGCACGCCGTCGATGATCTGCAGGGCGGTGTCGGCGCCGTTGTTGACGTTGTTCGACGGGCTGAGGTCGACTTGCAGGCGAAAGGCCCAGGGATTGATCCGCCTCAGCAGGCGGTAGTCCTCGGCCAGCTGCGCGCGCTCCTCCTCGCTGGCGACGTGCAGGGCGGTGCGGCGCAGCCAGAGCTGGGCCAGCGAATAGCGGTTCTCGGCATAGGCCATGCGCGCCGCCATCTGCGCCGCCTGCAGACGGTCCGGGCCGGGCGGCGAAAAGCGATAGGCCTGCGCCGCGGCGCGCCGCCCCTCGCGGGGACGGTTCGCCTGGGCATGGGCGCTGGCGATGACGAACCAGGCCACGGCGTCGCCGCCATCGGCCTGCAACAAGCCTTCGGCGACCTGGATCGCGAGGTCGGGCTTGCCGGCGTTCAGGGCATAGACCGCCAGTTCGCGCGCCTCGGGCAGGCTGAGCGCGACCTCGGTCTGCGCGCGCGCTGCGGCCGGCGTCAGCAGCGCCAGCGCCAGGATCGCGGCGGTGAGGAGTCTAGGGATTGGGCTGCGTGCAGAGCGCGTCGGCATTGGCCGTGCCGCACTGGTTGAGAACGAACATCCCGCGTTCCTCCTCGTTCTCGACCCCCTCGATATGATCCTTGGCATAGAGCGTTCCGGCAACCACGGCGGCGTCCTTGCCGCCGAAGAGGCCGCCATAGGTGCCCTTGATCTCGTTGGGACCCTGAGAGACCTCGCCGGTGAAGGTGCCATTGGTTGCGATGTCCGCCGGGGCGAGGTCGAGCGATTGCAGCCTCTGGTCGGCATCCACCGCCCGGCGGCCATAGACCCGTCCGTTCACCGAGTTGTCGGCGAAATCGGCGTTGACGATGACCCGTCCGGTCACCTCCGCCGCCTGCCGCGAGGTGACCGAAGCGGACGTTCCCGGCTCGACCGGCAGCAGGTCGCCGCCATCGCCGGCAATGTTCAACAGGCCGACATAACGGCCCGCATAGGTCACCATTCCGCTGTCCTTGCCCACCGCGGGCGGTTCAAACCCGCCGTCGCGCTCATAGGCGCTGCCGCCGAAGTAATAGCCGAACTGGCCGCCTGAGAGGACGACGCTGGCGCGGGTGCCGTCGATTTCCTTCACATAGGCGGTATAGTGGCGGTCGAGCGAGCCGTCCTGCGCCGTGTAGGCGTGATAGCCGGCGCGATCGAGGTTCGGCCGGCGGCGGTATTCGGCGCTGAACGGGGTGTCGTCCAGGGACACGCCGCGGATCACGAGCTTTTCGTTCGCCTTGTCATAGGTGAAGCTCTTGAGATTGCCCTTCAGCTCTTCGGGAACCGTGGGCGGCGGGATCACCGCCGGCGGATCCACCTCCTCCTCGGGCGCGAAGGGATTGCCGTCGCTGCATGCCGTCAAGGTGGCCACCGCCGCCACGCCAAGCCAAAACCGCCTCATATGTCCCAACCTTCTGCCTCGGGGTTTTTTCTCAGTATGCTTTGCCCGGGCGAGGATATCTAGGGCAATGCACGTTAAAGATGTGCAAGTCGACATTGGTGCAACCACGATATTGTGGTTCTTCGAAAAATGTGCCCAAAATGTGGTGAGCCGTGAGAGATTCTGTCGCGAAGGAGCCCGCCCATGCCGCTGTCCCCCGATCACCAGGCCGAGATCGACGCCCTGCGCGGCAGCCCCGCCCAGACCCTGCGCACCGTCGCGCCGGGGATGGAAAAGCACCTCTATACGGCGCAACCGGTGCTCGATCATGGCTTCGTGCGGGTGATCGACTACATGGGCGACGATGCCGCGATCTGCCAGGCCGCGCGGGTCAGCTATGGCAAGGGCACCAAGTCGGTGACCAATGACGAGGGGCTGATCCGCTATCTCATGCGCCACTGGCACTCGACCCCGTTCGAGATGTGCGAGGTCAAGTTCCATGTGAAGCTGCCGGTCTTCGTGGCCCGCCAGTGGATCCGCCACCGCACCGCCAACGTGAACGAATACTCGGCGCGCTATTCGATCCTGGACCGCGAGTTCTACATCCCGGCGCCCGAGCACATCAACGCCCAGTCCGAGGTCAACAACCAGGGCCGGGGCGCGGTGCTGGACGGGGCCGAGGCGGCGCGGGTGCTGGAGATCCTCAAGGCCGATTCAGCCCGCTGCTACGACAATTACGAGGCGATGATCGCGCAGGACGATCAGCAGGGCCTGGCGCGTGAGTTGGCGCGGATGAACCTGCCCGCCAACATCTACACCCAATGGTACTGGAAGGTGGACCTGCACAATCTCTTCCATTTCCTGCGCCTGCGCGCCGACGTGCATGCGCAATACGAGATCCGGGTCTATGCCGAAACCATCTGCGATCTGGTCGCCGACTGGGTGCCCTTCGCCTATCGCGCCTTCGCCGACTACCGGATGGGCGGCGCGCAGCTCAGCGCGACGGGCCTGACCTGCATTCGCCGGATGCTGAAGGGCGAGACGGTCAGCCAGGAAAATTCGGGCATGTCCAAGGGCGAGTGGCGCGAATTCGAGGAACTCTTGAGTCAGGGCTGACCCGGTAGCGGCGGGGGGACGTCCCCCCGCGGGTCAGCCCGCGACCTGCGCGCGCGCCGCCCGGCGCATCTTCTCGACCAGATCGGGATTGGCTGCGACACGCTCTAGTAGACGGCCAGAAGGCGCAGAAGCTCGGTCATGGGTCGTCTCGCTCTGGTGAGGGTGCGGGCAGCCTGACCTGCGCGGATCAGCATCCGGTAACCGCGCCGCGCGTCCGATTCACCCTTTTGCAACCGGATGAGGGTGTTGTGCAGGGACCCGGAGGTTCGAGATTTTGACCGGGACCCCGCCATGACCGAGCGTGCACGCGCCGGGCAAGGACGGGTTTTTCAAAGAAGGTTTTTCAGCACGCTCTGCCGGCGGCCTGGCTTTCCTGCATCGCGCTGATCCTGCTTCCCTTCGGGGGCAGGCCTTGCGGCGATCCGGGTGAGGCGGTCGCCGGCATCATTCCCGCATCTTGCGGCGATCCGGCGGAGGTGAAGCGCCTGGTGGGCCAACCCTTTGACGTCCCCGGGCACCGAAACGACAGCGCCCGGGGATTTCTGCAATCGGAACCGCCTCGGATCCTGTCGGTGCTGGACAAGGGGGACGCGGCGTTGGCGCCGCGGAAGGCCGGCGCGGGTGATGCGGACTAGAGCGGCTTCAGATCCGCCGCCATCTGGCGGCCATCGCGTCCTTCCTGAAGCTCGTAGGCGATCTTCTGGTTGTCCGCGAGGCCGGTGAGGCCCGAGCGTTCGACCGCCGAGATATGCACGAATACATCCTTTCCGCCGCCATCCGGCGCTATGAAGCCGTAGCCTTTTGTCGTGTTGAACCATTTCACGGTGCCGGTCGGCATGTCCCGTGTCTCCTTCTACTTGGCGCTTGATCCCGAATGATTCCGGGACCGTCGGCGCCTTCGCACGTGGCGCAACGTCCGGGGTCTCGGACGCTGTGCGGGCGGCGGCGCCGGCCCCAAGATTGCATGCCTTCGGCAAAAATCAAGAGGCAGGGGGGGTGTGTTGCGGCGCGATGCGGGATATTCGCTCATCAAGCGAGGAGGTGCCGATGGTTCTTTACGGTCTGAAATCCTGCGACAGCTGCCGCAAGGCGCTGAAGGCGCTGCCGCAGGCGACATTCGTCGATCTGCGCGCGCAAGGCGTGCCGGGCGCGGTTCTGCAGGCCGCCCTCGACCGGTTCGGCGCGGCGCTCGTGAACACCCGCTCGACCACCTGGCGCGGCCTCGGCGCCGAGGAGCGCGCCCGTCCGCCGCTGGACCTGATCGCCGCGCATCCGGCGCTGATGAAGCGGCCGCTGATCGAGGAGGCGGGGGCGCTCTATCTCGGCTGGGGCCCCGAGACGCGCGCGGCGCTCGGACTGGCCTGAGAGGCGGTCACGAGAGCCGGCCCAGCAAACGGTCCACCGAGAGCGGCCCCGCGCCCTTGACGACGATGATCGCCAGAACGGTGATCCAGAGCAGCCGCTGGTCGAGGATCACGCTGTCCGGGAAACGGTCGAACCAGGCGCCGAGCGTGTCGGCATCGGTCATCCCGTGCCCGGTCACGTCGGTCGCCGACTGGACGCAGATGAAGCCGATCATTCCGAGCGCCGCGAGCCGTCCGAAGAGGCCGATCACCACCAGCAGCGGCAGCAGGAATTCCGCCCACATCCCGGCCAGCACAACCAGCCAGTGCAGCATCCCCAACTGGCTGACATCGTAGGAGACCGCCTCCATGGCCCGGGGGAAGATCTGGACATAGGCGCCGTCCGACGGGCGCAAAAGGCCCAACAGCCCGGGGCCGACCTTGGTCAGGGCCGAGCTCCAGTAATAGACCAGCAGCACCGCGGCGAAGGTGAAGCGTGCAAGGGTCGGCAGCAGGAACCCCGAGATCCGGTCGATGCGCTCGAAGACCCCGTTATGCAGGGCGATCAGGGTGTTCATCGATCCTGTCCTTCCTCGGCAAGGGATATCACCGCGGCCCCCTGGATCAGCAGCGCCAGCGGCGCGGCAAGATCGAACGCGGGATCGGCGGCCAGCCCCGCGTCACCCGCCGCGCCGAGGGTCTGGCCCGCCTGCAGCGCCGCGACGAACTCCGCGCCGCCCGGTGGCAGCACATGCGGCTCGGGATCGAACTCGGGGCGCAGGATCAGCACGTCCTGGGCCTCGTGGCGCGGCTTGGGCGCCCCGTTTTCGGTATTGAAGCGCCAGATGTCGAAGATCGGCCAGTCCGAGCGGACCAGCCGCAGCGCCGGGGCGAGGCCGAGCCGGCAAGCCAGCAGCCGCTCGGGACCGACCCCGGCAAGGCGCTCCGCCGCCACCGGCGCGGCATCGGCGGCGTGATAGGACCGGCGCAGGGCCAGCTCCAGCCGCGCGACGTCCGGCAGATAGCCCAGATGGGCGAGCTGCGGCATACCGGCCAGAAACGCGGGGAAGTCCGTGCCATGATGGATCATCAGCCGCGAGGTCGGCGGGTGCGCGCGCAGGTAGAGCCGGGCGAGGCCGGCCATGTTCTGCGGGCCCAGCAGCCGGGCGATCACCGGGAACCCGGTGGCCAGCGCCTCGCTCAGCGAGACCACCACGTTGTTGCGATAGACATCGAAGCGCCGCCCGGCCGCACGGCCTGCACCATCGGTCAGCCCCTCGGGAACGGGGCGCGCCGGATCGAGCAGCGCGGCGGCGAAGAGATCCTGCGGCACGGTCATGCCGGGGCGGCGGCGCGGGCCAGAACGGCCTCGGCGCGCGCCGCTTCGGCCTCCAGCACCGGCCAGCCCGGCACGTCCGTGTCCCACTCGATGAGCACCGGTTTCGGCCCCGAGCGCGCGAGCGTGTAGCCCAGCAATTCCCAGACCGGGTCGGCCACCGCGCGGCCGTGATCGTCGATCAGCAGCGGCGCGCCGTGATCGTCGCTCTGCCGGTCATGGCCGCCGAGATGGATCTCGCCCACCCGCGCCAGGGCGAAGGCGTCGATATAGGCGCGCGGCTCGAAGCCGAGATTGGTGGCCGAGACGAAGACGTTGTTGACGTCGAGCAGCAGGCCGCAGCCGGTGCGGCGCGCCAGTTCCGACAGGAAGTCCGGCTCGGACCAGGTGCTCTCGGCGAAGGCCAGATAGCTCGACGGGTTCTCCAGCAGCATCGGTCGCTGCAGAGCTTCCTGCACGCGGTCGATGTGATCGGCGATGCGCGCGAGGCTGGCGTCGGTATAGGGCAGGGGAAGCAGGTCGTTGTAGTAGCTGCCGCCATGGCTGGACCAGGCCAGGTGTTCGGAAAAGCTTGCCGGTTGCAGCCAGGCACAGAGGTGACGCAGCCGGTCCAGGTGCGCCTCGTCCAGCGGGTCCTCGCCGCCGATGCTCAGCCCGACCCCGTGCACCGAGATCGGGAAGCGTTCGGCGAGGTGCCGCAGCTGCGCCAGGGGCCGCCCGCCGTCGCCCATGTAGTTCTCGGCATGGATCTCGAACCAGCGCACGGCGCCCGGATCCCCGGTCGCCGCCGCGAAATGCTGCGGCTTGTAGCCGACGCCGGGAGCGGCGGGCAGAGGATCGCGGGGTGGGGCGAAATCCAGCATGACGGGCCCTCGGACGGTTGCGAGAGGGGGCAGGTCGCGGGTCGGCGCCGCCCCCGATTGGCCCCGGATCAGGCCGGCAGGTCGCGCTCGAGCGGGGCCAGAGAGCCCTTGCGCGCGCTGCCATCGGCGGCGGCGGGCAATTCCATCTCCTCGCAGGTTCCGGCCTCGACCAGGGTCCAGGAATTGCCCTGGTAGTCCACTTTCGAGGTCCCGGCGCAGGTGGTCCCGGGTCCGGCCGCGCAGTCGTTCTGCCCGGCCAGCGCCACGCCATAGCATTTTTCCTTGGCCTGGGCGTTCGCCACGGTCGCCTGCGCGCTCAGCGCGGCGGCGACGGCGCTGGCAACGGCGAGGGTTTTCACGGTGTTCGACATGGGGAGGTTCCTTTCGGTTGAAGCCGAGAGCGGCAGGTCACGGGGCAAACCGTAGCGGCTGACCTGCGCGCGTCATAGTCACGAGGCCGTGTCTCACATCCCCGTCAGACCGCGTGACAGCGGGCCGCGAACATTGCCCGGCAAGATGCTGTAATCCTTTCAGGTTTTCGTTCCCGCCGGGAAAGCCCGACCGAAACGAAGCCTCTGCATCACGGAATGTTACAACAAATCGGGCGGCGTCGCCTCGCGCGCCAGGGCTTTTGTTACATCCTCCAGCGTCACCACGCGGGTCTCCTTCTCGCCGAGCCGGCGCAGCGAGACGCTGCGCTCCTCGACCTCGCGCGCGCCCACCGCGAGGATCACCGGCACCTTGCCCAGCGAATGCTCGCGCACCTTGTAGTTGATCTTCTCGTTGCGGGTATCGGCCTCGGCGCGCAGCCCGGCCTTGCTCAGCGCCGCCACCACCTCGGCGACGTAGGCGTCGGCCTCCGACGTGATCGAGGCTACGACCACCTGGCGCGGCGCCAGCCAGAAGGGCAGGCGACCGGCATAGTTCTCGATCATGATGCCGATGAACCGCTCGAAGCTGCCCAGGATCGCGCGGTGCAGCATGTAGGGCCGGTGCTTGGCGCCGTCCTGGCCGACATATTCCGCGTCCAGCCGTTCGGGCAGGTTGGGATCGACCTGGAAGGTGCCCAGCTGCCATTCGCGCCCGATGGCGTCGGTCAGCTTGAAATCCAGCTTCGGGCCATAGAAGGCGCCCTCGCCGGGATCGATCTCGTAGGCGTTGCCGGTCTTGCGGATGGCGTTCTCCAGCGCCGCCTCGACCCTGTCCCAGCTTTCCTCGGAGCCGACGCGCTTTTCCGGGCGGGTCGAGAGCTTGATGTCGAAGCTGTCGAAGCCGAGATGGCGGTAGATCTCGGCCAGCATCTCGATGAAACGCGCGGTCTCGTTCTCGATCTGGTCCTCGGTGCAGAAGATATGCGCGTCGTCCTGGGTGAAGCCGCGCACCCGCATCAGCCCGTGCAGCGCGCCCGAGGGCTCGTAGCGGTTGCAGGACCCGAATTCGGCCATGCGCAGCGGCAGGTCGCGATAGCTTTTCAGCCCGCTGTTGTAGATCTGCACGTGGCAGGGGCAGTTCATCGGCTTGAGCGCGTTGATCCGCTTCTCGCGGGCGTGTTCCTCGTCGACCTCGACGATGAACATGTTCTCGCGGTAGTTGTCCCAGTGCCCCGAGGCGACCCAGAGCTTGCGGTCGACCACCTGCGGCGTGTTCACCTCGACATAGCCGTGGCGGCGCTGCTGGCGGCGCATGTAGTCCTGCAGCACCGTGTAGACGGTCCAGCCGTTCGGGTGCCAGAACACCTGGCCCGGCGCCTCTTCCTGGAAGTGGAAGAGGTCCATCTCGCGCCCCAGCTTGCGGTGATCGCGTTTCGCCGCCTCCTCGAGCATGGTCAGATGCGCCTTGAGCCGGTCGCGGTTCAGGAAGGCCACGCCATAGATGCGCTGCAGCATCGCGCGGCTGCTGTCGCCGCGCCAGTAGGCACCGGCGATGTTCATCAGCTTGAAGGCGTCGGCGGGCACCTGCCCGGTATGCTGCAGGTGCGGACCGCGGCAGAGGTCCTGCCAATGGCCGTGCCAGTACATGCGCACCGGCTCGCCCTCGGGGATCGCCTCGATCAGCTCGACCTTGTAGGGCTCGTTGCCGGCCCTGTAGAAGGCGATGGCGCGGTCACGGTCCCAGACCTCGGTGGTCACCGGGTCGCGCTTGGCGATGATCTCCTTCATCTTCTTCTCGATCAGGCCGAGATCCTCGGGGGTGAAGGGCTCGGCCCGGTCGAAATCGTAATACCAGCCGTTCTCGATCACCGGGCCGATGGTGACCTTGGTATCGGGCCAGATCTCCTGCACGGCGCGGGCCATGATATGCGCCAGGTCATGGCGCACCAGCTCGTTCGCCTGCGCCTCGTCCTTCATGGTGTGGATGGCGATGGCGGCATCGGCCTCGATCGGCCATTGCAGGTCCCAGTGCCGCCCGCCGACCGTGGCGCTGACCGCCTTCTTGGCCAGCGAGGGCGAGATGTCGGCGGCGACCTCGGCGGGGGTGACCCCGGCCGGGTAGTTGCGTGCATTGCCATCGGGAAGGGTCAGGGAGATCTGTGCCATGTCGGCCTCCTCGTCGGTTCGGCGCCCACTGAACGCCCGGTTGCGGGTTGTCTTGCGCGCCTTCTTTGACCGCGGCAACGGGCCGAGTCAACCGGCTCCGGCTGGCCCCGTACCTCTCCTGAGCAAAACGCCCGAGGAGACAACGCGCCCGGATTCAAGTGGACGGGCCGGGCGGGCGCAACTAGGGTGCGCGGAACCCGATTTCACACCGAACCGCCAGGAATAGCGCCCATGACGCACCGTCTCTGCCAGCTGCTTGTCGCGCTGCTTCTCGTGGTGGGGCCGGTCTCGTGCACCCGCCCGCCCGAGCTGGTGGGCATCGACAACGCCACCAAGCCGGTGGCGGCGCATCGCGAGGCGACCCGGCGCAAGGTGTTCATCGCCACCACTCGCGAGGCGACAGAGGTGATCGGCGCCTTCTATTCCGCCGACCGCGCCCCGGCGCTCGGCTTTGCCTCGGTGGTGGTGTCGATCCCGCCAAATCACGTGCCCGGCACGATCGAGCGGCCCAAGAAACTGCCGCCGGATCCCGATACCGAGTTCGCGGTGATCGAGCCGACTGTCTTCGGCAACGGCGATGTCTTCGCCAGGCAGATCGACCGCGCGCTGGCGGAGCTGCCGCCCGAGGACCGGCATGTCCTCTTTTTCGTGCACGGCTACAACAACACGATCAGCGATTCGATCCTGCGCATCGCGCAATTCGTCGAGGATACCAACTTCAACGGCGTGCCGGTGCTGTTCTCCTGGGCCTCGGCGGGCCGGACCACCCACTACGTCTATGACCTCAATAGTGCCCTGATCGCGCGCCCCAAGCTGATCCAGGCGGCGCGCTACCTGGCCACCACCAAGGCCGAGGGATTCAGCGTCTTCGCGCACTCCATGGGCTCGCTGCTGCTGGTCGAGGCCATCGTCGAGGAAAAGCTGAACGGCACCTACGACACCCGCGCGCGCATCGACAACGTCATGCTGGCCGCGCCCGACATCGATCTCGACCTGTTCAAGACCCAGCTGGCCTATCTGAACCAGCAACAGAAGAATTTCTATGTCTTCGTGTCCAAGAATGACAGGGCGCTGGGGTTCTCGAAACGCATCTCGGGCGGGATCGAGCGGGTCGGAAACGCCAATGCGGTCGAGCTTGCCGAGCTGGGCGTGTCGGTGATCGATCTGAGCGAGATCGAGGATTCCACCTCCGGCTCGCATTCCAAGTTCGCTGGCTCGCCCGAGGTGGTGCAGCTCATCGGCAAGGGGCTCAGCAAGGGCACCTTCCGCGAGGGGCAGCAGGCGCCGACGCTGGTCGAGGTGCTGGGCGGCGTGCCGGTCCTGAAGGTGCTGGTCGACTGATCGGGTTCGGGGCCGGGCGGCGTCGTCCGCCCCGGTCAATGCCCCGGAACGCCCTCGCGGATCGCCGCGGAAAAGCCGTCGTTCAGCCCCTGCTCCTGGGCGCGCAGGTTGATCTTGCCGCGGGCGCGCAACTCGCTCAGCGGCACGCCGGCGACCAGCGCGCCGCGCTCGTAGGCCAGGTCCGGCAGGTACCCGTTGACGATCATCCGCCAGTCGAAGGGGATGCCGTTGCCGCTGGCGCGCATCATCCGGAACACCGCGGTGCTGCAATTGGTGGTGATCGAGTTGAAGAAGGCGGGCCGCTCGGCCAGCGCATTGGCATCGGCCACGTAGTCTTCGATCAGCCGACGCGCCTCGGCCGGCGGCACGTCGAGGCGAAAGAGCTGCACGTCCTCGCCGCGGATGTTCGTGCGCAGCCCCACCACGTCGCGTTCCTCGGCGGCGACGATGACCAGCGCGTTGGACTTGAAGAAGTCGGCGATCGGCGAGAAGCCGCCCCCGATCTGCCGCCGCACCTCGATCGACCACGCCAGGAACTCGCCGTCCGCGAAGCCGAAGCTCAGCATGAAATGCGCCATGTCCGGGTTGCCCCAGTAGGACAGCAGCATGTCCACGGTCTCGACCTGGCTCAGGTCGAATTTCCGGGTCTGCCAGCTTTCGGTGAAATCGTCGGGGCCGCGCCAGTCGAAGGCGCGCAGGTCGGTCAGCGTCAGGATGTCGCCGTCGATGCTGCCGGTGACCTGGCGCGCCACCTCGGGCGCCCAGTCGCCTGTGGCGGGGGGGCGAATCGTCGACCACCAGACCAGCAGACCGGCGAAGGCCAGCGCATAGACCACCAGCGCGCCGATGCGCCCGCTGCCGAACTGCGCCCAGATCACCGCGAGGCCGAACAGGCCGAACCCGCCCGCCGCCGCCATCCGCGCCAGGTCGGGCAGCGGCAGGCGGAACCACAGCGCCAGCGCGCCCCAGACCGTCAGCAGGGCCAGCAGCACGACCAGGACAGCGATGACAATGAACCGAAATAACCGTTTCACGAGGTGTTCCTTGGGATTTGCGCGGCCTCTATAGGGACAAGCGCCGGGCGCCACAACGGGGCGCGGCGGCGCACCGGCGGCAAGCCGCTGAAGTTCCGCGCGGCGGCAATTGCGCCTGCCGCCCGCCCATGCATGATGACCCGAAAGGACCCATCCCATGACCCAACCCGCCACGATCACCACGCCGCAGAACCGCAAGATCGCCTATCACCGAAGCCTCGGGCAGGGGCCTTGCGTGGTGTTCCTGGGCGGGCTCAAGTCGGACATGGAGGGGACCAAGGCGCTGCATCTGGAGGCCTGGGCGCGGGCGCGGGGGCAGGCCTTTTTGCGCTTCGACTATTCCGGCCACGGCCAGAGCAGCGGGCGCTTCGAGGAGGGGTGCATCGGCGACTGGGCCGAGGACGCCCTGGCCGCCGTCTCGACGCTGACCGAGGGCCCGCTTGTCGTCGTCGGCTCGTCGATGGGCGGCTGGCAGGCGCTGCTGCTGGCCCGCGAGATCCCCGCGCGGATCGCCGGCATGGTCACCATCGCCGCCGCGCCGGACTTCACCGAGGACGGCTACTGGGCGTCCTTCTCGGACGCGCAGAAGCAGGCGCTGGCCGAGGAGGGCCGGGTGGAACTGCCCTCGGACTACATGGAGCCCTATATCGTCACCCGCCGCCTGATCGAGGACGGCCGCACCCGGCTGGTGCTGCGCATGCCGCTCGCGCTGCCGTTCCCGGTGCGCTGCCTGCAGGGGACCGAGGACAGCGCGGTCAGCACCGAGACCGCGCTGCGGCTCTTGCGTCACGCCGATTGCCCGGACATGCGGCTGACGCTGGTGAAGGGCGCCGATCACCGCTTCTCGGACGCTCCCTGCCTGGGCCTGATCGAGGCGGCGATCGAGGACGTCCTGGACCTTGCCGCCGGGTCGCGGGCATGAGCGGGATGGACCAGCGGATCAGCGTGATCACCCTGGGCGTCGCCGACCTGGCCGCGGCGGCGGGGTTCTACGAGGCGCTCGGCTGGCGCCGGACGCCCGCGCCGGAGGGGGTCGTCGCCTTCGACCTGATCGGGCAGACCCTTGCCCTCTACCCGCTGGCATCGTTCGCCGAGGACATCGGGTTGCCGGTTTCCGAGCTGGGCCATGGCGCGGTGACGCTGGCCTGCAACTGCCGCGCCAAGCAGGAGGTGGCCGGGGTTCTGGCTGCTGCCCGCCGCGCCGGGGCCGAGATCCTGCGGCCGGCGGCCGACGTGGTCTGGGGCGGGCATGTGGGGTATTTCCATGCCCCGCACGGGGTGATCTGGGAGGTCGCGTTCAATCCCTTCGCGCCGCTGGCCCCGGATGGTGCCTTCCGGTGGGCCGGATACGGGGACCCGGACGCTCCGGATGCGTAGGCCCGCCAGCATGCGCGGCCTCGAGACGCTTGGCCGCGTGCGCCTCTCGCGTCACTTCTTCCTGCGCGATTTCCTCTATTCCGAAATCGCCAACATCCACGGCCTGCAGAACATCCCCGACGACCCGGACCTTGCCATCGAGACCGGCCGCGCCTTCTGCCGGGCGCTGATGGACCCGCTCGAGGAGACCTTCGGGCGCATCGCGGTGCGCTCGGGCTATCGCTCGGCGGCGCTGAACCGGTTCGGCAACGAGAACCGCCTGAACTGCGCGGCCAACGACAACCCGCTGGAGTGCCACATCTGGGACCGCGGGCGGGGCGCGGCGCGGGTTGCCGGGGCCTCGGTGGTGATCCCGTGGTTTGCCGACCGGTACAAGCAGGGACGCGACTGGCGCGACCTGGCCTGGTGGCTGCACGACCACCTGGACTATTCCGAGATCGGGTTCTTCCCGAGGCTCTGCGCGTTCAACCTGGTCTGGCGGCCGGAGCCCCTGCGCCGGATCGACAGCTACATCGCGCCGCGCGGCACGCTTCTGGCAGCCGGCGCGACACCCGGAGAGAGCTGGCAGGCCCGACAGGCGCGCTACGCCGATTTCCCGCCCTTCCGCGGCATCGCCTATCCCGAAAGCCGGGGGCCGGGCCCGTGATGGCTCAGCCTCGGCTCGGAGCAAACGCCGCGCGTTCGGCCTTGGTGAGGATCCGCGCCTGGGCGACCGGGGCACCCGTCGCCGGATCGAAGAACGGCGTCTGCCGCCAGCGCCCGGAGAGCCGCGCCGAGGCCATCCGTGACAGCATCCGCCAGACCATGATCCCCGCGCCCTTGTGCCTGGCCCCGCCGTCCCGCTGCGGCAGGAAGCTGTGGACGACAACCGGGCCGATCCGCGCCGGATCGTCCAGCCGCGCCACATGCACGCCGACGAAGGGCAGGCCCGGCCGCGCCAGCGTGTTGAAGAGCGGGGCATCGCAGCAGGCCGCGTGCCAGCGCAGGAGACCCTTGGGCGACAGGCGCATCAGGCCGAGCCGGTCGGCGCCGCTGTCGAGGACGATCATGTCGGGCGTGGTCTGGTAGATCGCGACGCCCTCGGGCGCCGGGTCGGGCTGGCCGAGGACCAGTTCGGCGGCGCGGCAATCGGCGCAGTGACAGACAAGATGGGTGCCGCCGCGCGGCGTGGCATTGTCGATCGACCCGCGAATCGCGCCGCAGGTGCAGGAAAATCCCAGCGGCCGCGTCATCGCGGGGACGGGCACCGCGCCGTCAGGCGGCGGCGTTCTTGTTGGCGGGTTTCTTGCCCCGCACCGGGCCGCTGTTGGCGTCGATGAACGCCAGCACCAGCGGGCGGATGTTGTTGCGCCAGGACTTGCCGGCGAAGATGCCGTAATGGCCCGCCCCGGCCTCGACATGGCTGACCTTCATGCTGTCCGGAACCCCGGTGCAGAGGTCGAGCGCCGCGATGCACTGGCCGGGCGCCGAGATGTCGTCCTTGGCACCCTCGACGGTCTTCACGGCGACGCTGGTGATCTTGCCGATATCCACCTGGTGACCGTTCACCACGAAGGCGTTGCGGGCGATCTCGCGGTCCTTGAACACCCGCTCGACCGTGGAGAGGTAGAACTCGGCCGGCATGTCCATCACCGCGAGGTACTCGTCGTAGAAGCGGTTGTGGGCATCGTAGTCCGAGGCCTCGCCGCGCGAGGCGCGCTGGATCTGGTCGGTGAAGGCGGTGATGTGACGCTCGGCATTCATCGACATGAACGAGGCGAGCTGCAACAGGCCCGGATAGACCATCCGCCCGACGCCTGGATACTTGAAGCCGACGCGCTGGATCATCG
Organism: Sedimentitalea sp.; assembly: GCA_020441165.1. Classification (GTDB taxonomy): domain Bacteria; phylum Pseudomonadota; class Alphaproteobacteria; order Rhodobacterales; family Rhodobacteraceae; genus JAGRMU01. The sequence goes on along the minus strand of JAGRMU010000069.1, from coordinate 13,212 downwards.
AGGCCTCGAGCTGGCCCATGGTCACCCGGCGTCCGAAGTCGGTCACGTCGGTCGGGGTGGCGTCGGGGTCGACCGGCCCGCCGATCAGCGTCAGCGAGCGCGGCTGCGCCTCTGGGTCCTGCTCGGCCAGGTAGGCGGTGGCGGCAAGGGTCAGCGGCGCCGGCTGGCAGATCGCGATGACATGGGTGTCGGGGCCCAGCTCGCGCATGAAGTCGACGAGATAGAGCGTGTAATCCTCGATGTCGAACTTGCCCGCCGAGACCGGGATGTTGCGGGCATTGTGCCAGTCGGTGATGTAGACCTCGCAATCGACCAGAAGGCTCTTCACCGTGCTGCGCAGCAGCGTGGCATAGTGGCCCGACATCGGCGCCACCAGCAGCACGCGGCGCGGGCGTTCCTCGCGCCCCGGAACCCGGAAGTGGATCAGGTCGCCGAAGGGTTTCTCGACCACGGTCTCGATATTGACCAGGTGGTCCTTGCCGTCCTTGCAGGTGAAGGTGCGGATGCCCCAGTCGGGCTTGGCCACCATGCGCTCGTAGGTGCGTTCGGTCACTTCGCCCCAGGCCGCGGTCCAGTTCAGGAGGGGGTTTGGAATCATGCTGAAGATCGGATAGGATGCGAGGGCCTTGGCCGATGCGCCCATCCACTGATTGGTGTTGCGCATGGTCTCCATCAGGTCGTAAGTCAGCATGTAGCGCATTTCGGGTCTCCTAAGTTATGACCGCAAAGTCCGGACCATACGTCGCTTTGCCCCCCGAAACCGGCGACGTTATTCTGCATGGCAGCGAGATTAGGGGGGATTCCTTAAAATGACAACTACTGAAGACGCCGCACCGGGCCCGACCGGCGAAAATATTGAACGGCTTACGGAAAACCTGAGCAAGGTCGAGAAGCTGTCCAAGCGGCTGCTCGAGGTGATGTCCAGCAAGTCGTCCCACAACCCCGCCCTGAATGCGCCCAGCCACGAGCTTTTTGCAAAGGCAGCATCGAAATACTGGACCGAGGTGATGCACAATCCCGCCAAGCTGATGGAGCAGCAGGTCGAGTACTGGGGCAAGTCGGTCAAGCATTTCGCTGATGCCCAGAAGCAACTTGTCAAGGGCAAGTTCCGCGCCCCCGAGGATCCCGGCCCCAGCGACCGGCGCTTCGCCAACCCGCTCTGGGACAGCCACCCCTATTTCAACTTCATCAAGCAGCAATACCTGATCAACGCCGGCGCCATCAAGGAGGCGGTGGCCTCGGTCGAGGATCTGGACGCCAAGGAGAAGCGCCGCCTGTCCTATTTCGCCGACCAGATCGTCGACATGCTGGCGCCGACCAACTTCCTGGCCACCAATCCCGACGCGCTGGAAAAGGCGCTGGAGACCGAGGGCCAGTCGCTGGTCAGCGGGCTGGAGAACCTGGTCGCGGACCTGGAGGCCAACAACGGCGAACTGGTGGTGCGCCTGGCCGACGAGAAGGCCTTCGAGCTGGGCGGCAACATCGCCACGACCCCCGGCGACGTGGTCTATCGCAACAGGATGATGGAGCTGATCCAGTACAAGCCCGCCACCGAGAAGGTCCACGAGATCCCGCTGGTGGTCTTCCCGCCCTGGATCAACAAGTTCTACATTCTCGACCTGAAGGCGCAGAACAGCCTGATCAAGTGGGTGACCGAGCAGGGCTATACCCTGTTCGTGGTCTCCTGGGTCAATCCCGATGCCAGTTACCACGATGTCGGGATGGAGGATTATATCGAGGACGGCTATCTGGCGGCGCTGCGCGAGGTCAAGGCGATCACCGGCCAGAAACAGGTCAACGCCATCGGCTATTGCATCGCCGGCACCACCCTGGCGATGACCCTGTCGCTGCTGAAACAGCGCGGCGACAAGTCGATCAAGTCGGCCACCTTCTTCACCGCGCTCACCGATTTCTCGGACCAAGGCGAGTTCACGCCCTTCCTGCAGGACGATTTCATCGACGGCATCGATGCCGAGATCGAGGACAAGGGGGTGCTGCGCTCGTACATCATGGCGCGCACCTTCAGCTATCTGCGCTCGAACGACCTGGTCTATTCCCCGGCGATCCGCAGCTACATGATGGGCGAGGCGCCGCCGGCCTTCGATCTGCTCTACTGGAACGGGGACGGGGCCAACCTGCCGGCGAAGATGGCGCACCAGTATCTGCGCCAGCTCTGCCAGGGCAACCGCTTCACCGAGGGCGGGATCGAGTTCCTCGGCCACACGCTGCATGTGCGCGATGTCGACGTGCCGCTGTGCTCGGTGGCCTGCGAGACCGACCACATCGCCGCCTGGAAGGACTGCTATCGCGGGGTGCAGATGATGGGCTCGAAACAGAAGACCTTCATCGTCAGCCAGTCGGGGCACATCGCCGGCATCGTCAACCCGCCCTCCAAGGTCAAGTACGGCCACTATACCAACGATGATCTGTCGCTGAGCCCGAAGGACTGGTTCGAGACCGCCGAGTTCACCGCCGGATCGTGGTGGCCGCGCTGGGAGGAATGGCTGTCCAATCGCTCCGGAAAGATGGTGCCGGCCCCCGAACAGACCGGCGATTCGGAGCATCCGTCGCTGGCGCCGGCCCCCGGCACCTATGTGAAGATGAAGGCAAACGCCTGATTTTTCGGACAAAAGAAAAAAATGCCGCGCCGCAGCAAAAATCTCTTGAAATGCTGCGGCGCAGCACGCATATTCCTCTCAGCTGAGACAGACACGGGATCGTCCCGGACAGCCGAAAGAGGATTAGGACAATGGCAAAGACCCAAGATTACACCGCCGTCATGAAAGACTTCATGGGCGCGTTCCCCGTCGACACCAAGGCAATGGAAGACGCCTTCAAGACCACCGCAACGCTGAACGAGAAACTCTCGGGCGTCGCTCTGGAAGCCGCCGAGAAATCGGCCGAGATCTCCAGCAAGTGGGCCAAGGAAACCCTGGCACGCCTGGGCCAGTTCTCCAAAGCCAAGGCCGAGCCGGCCGACTATGCCAAGGCGATGACCGATTTCGCCTCCGCCTCCGCCGAAGTTGCCGCCGAGAACATGGCTGCCTTCGCCGAGATCGCCAAGAAGGTCCAGATGGACACCGTCGAGCTGATGATGGCTGCCGGCAAGGACATCACCGAGGATGCCACCGCCGCCGTCAAGAAGGCCACCAACGACGTGACCGTCGCGGCCAAGAAAGCGGCTGCGAAGTAAGAACGCCGATCTGCATCAACTCCTCCCAAACGATGCAATCGCGGGGGCAGGTCGAAAGACCTGCCCTTTCTTTTTGTTCTGCGCTCGCATAGGCTTTGCTGCAACGCATCATGTCGGGGAGGCGAAGACGTGGCGAAACCGGACAAACCGCTGCTCATCAAGCGCTATGCCAGCCGCAGGCTCTACAATACCGAGACCAGCGACTATGTCACGCTCGAGGACATCGCCGGGTTCATCCGGTCGGGGCGCGAGGTCAAGATCGTCGATCTGAAGTCCGGGGACGACCTGACCCGGCAGTACCTTCTGCAGATCATCGCCGAGCACGAGAGCCGCGGCGAGAACGTGCTGCCGGTCACCGTGCTGAACGACCTGGTGCGCAGCTACATGTTGCCCGGCGGCGGGATGATGCCGCAATTCCTGAAGGGCTCGTTCGACATGCTGCGCGAAAGCCAGACCAAGATGATCGAGAACATGACCGCGATGAACCCGATCGCGAAGATGCCCGGCTATGACGCGATGAAGGCCCAGCAGGAGGCGTTCCTGAAGGCGATGACCGGCGGGCTGTCGGGCAACTGGTCGGGCCCCGCGCGGGACGAGCCCGAGACCGACGAGGCCGAGCCGGCGGGCGAGGATCTCGAGGCGATCAAGAAGCAGCTCGCCGAGCTTCAGGAGAAGCTGTCGAAACTCAAGTAGCCGTCGCGGCGGGCGCTATTCGGGCAGACCGGCGCGCCGCAGCCCCGCCAGCCAGCGCTCGTGGTCGCCCGGATGGCGCACCGGCACGATCTGCCGGACCTGCGCGATGGTCAGGCCGGGCATCCGGTCCAGCAGCCGGTCGATCGCGGCCCGCGCGTCGTCCTTGCGGCCCAGCATCCCGAGCGCCGCCGCTTCCTGCCGCATCAGCGAGGCATAGCCGGGATGATCGCGCAGCGCGGCGCGGGCGTTCTCCACGCAGTCCTCGTAGGCTTCGGCCACGAAGGCGCCGATCCCGACACCGCCGAGCCAGAACGCCTTCAGCGGATCGCGCGGGCTGAGCGCGATTGCCTTGTCCGCGGACTGTTTGGCGCGCTCGAAGTCTCCGGAAACCCCCTGCAGCGCCGCGAAATTGCCATGGCCGATGGCGAGGTTCGGGTTCAGCCTGACCGCCGCGCTCAGATGCGTCTCGGCCTCGGGATAGTTCCGGGCGAAGGTCTCCGCCATGCCCAGCATCCCGTGGGCATTGGCATTCTGGTCGTCGCGCGCCACCGCGATCTGCGCCGCCTCCCGGGCCGAGGCGATGGCGGCCGGTGCATCCGGCGTCCAGACGTGCAGCATCGCCATCAGATCGCAGAGCGCCAGCGCCGCGTGGGCATCCGACATCTCGGGATCGGCGCGGATCGCATCGCGCAGCAGCACCCGGGCGGCGCGGTTGTCGTCCCGGGTGAACTTGGCCAGATGCCAGCGCGCCTGCAGCACGCGGTCCCAGGCGGTCAGGCTGCCCGGGGTCTTGGCGCGGGCGCGTTTCAGCTCGGCGCCCAGGGTTTCCGGCGCCACCGCGCCGACGATGGCCTCGGTGATCTCGTCCTGCACCGCGAAGATGTCGTCGAGATCGCGGTCATGGCGCGCCGCCCAAATATGCGCGCCGGTCTCCCCGTCGATCAGCTGCGCGGTGACCCGGACGTGGGGTCCGGCCTTGCGCACCGACCCTTCCAGCAGATAACGCCCCCCTAGCTCGCGGCAGACCGCGTCGACCCGGATCGGCTGTCCCTTGTAGGTGAAGCTGGTGTTGCGGGCGATGACGAAGAATTCGCGGAAATGCGACAGGGCGGTGATGATGTCCTCGGCGATCCCGTCCGAGAAATACTCCTGCTCGGGATCGGTCGACATGTTGTCGAAGGCCAGGACTGCGATGGACGGCTTGTCCGGGGCCGGGGCGGAGGAGGCGCCAAGGCTCGCGGCGCCGCCCGGTCGCCAGCGGAACACCTGGACCGGGGTGTCGATGTTCTTCAGCCGGTGGCGGCCGGCATCCTCGAAGGCCGCGTCCAGCCGGGTGCCGAGGCTCTCGCGCACCAGGCCCGAGATGCAGATGCCGCCCGGGTCGGCCAGCGCCTCGAGCCCGTGCCGCGACGTTGACCCCGGCGCCGTAGATGTCGCGGCCCGTTGCGATGACGTCGCCGAGCGAGACGCCGATGCGCAGCCGGATGCCGGGGTCCTCTGGGTCCTTTTCCGCGCTCTGCACCGCGACCGCGCAGGCCACGGCGTCCACGACGCTGGGAAACTCGACCAGCGCCCCGTCGCCCATCAGCTTGACGATCCGCCCGCCATGGGCCCGCACATGGGGGTCGAACACGGTCTTTCGGAAGGCGATCAGCCGCGCCAGGGTTCCGGCCTCGTCCCGCGCCATCTGCGCGGAGAAGCCGACCATGTCGGCGGCGAGAACGGCGGCGAGGCGACGCGACATGAACGAAATCCTTTCCGGCGGCGGTTTGGCCGTCGCGCGACATAGGATCAGATCGTCCCGGCTTTGCCTACCGCCAAAGCGTCGGAGGACGGTGTCAGGTGCCGTAGGCCCGGTCGGCGCCGGTCACCTCGGCGATCGCCGCCAGCAGGATGTCGGCGATCAGGTCCAGCTCGGACCGGCTCAGCCGCACCGGCAGGCGCACGTCACAGGCGCGCATCAGCATCGCGCGGGTCCGCGGCAGCTCGGGCAGATCGGCCAGGAACTGCCAGTTCCAGAAGGCGCGGGCATTGTCGGTGCTCATCCCGAAGACCTGCACCTTGAGCCCGCGCGCCTCGGCCGCCGCGGCGAAGGCGTGGGTCTCGTCGTCGCTGAGACCCACGAGGTTGAACTGGATCGAATCCGGCGCGCGCATCTCGGGCGGCAGCTTGGCCGGCACCGAGAGGTGGGGCGAGGCGTTCAGCCGCGCCGCCACATGGTCGTGGCCGATGCGCCCGGCCGCCACGCGGCGCGCCAGCTCGGGCAGCTGCGGGCGGATCACTGCCGCCGAAAGGTTGCTCATGCGCAGATTGTAGAGCGGCAGGCGGTTCTGCCAGCGGGCAAAAGCCGTCTCGAGGTCGGGGCTGTTGTCGCCCTTCGGACCCTCGTGCTTGCGCCAGTTGTGCTCGTAGGCGCCGGACATGATCACCGCCCGCGCCAGCAGGTCGGCATCGTCGGTGACCAGGATGCCGCCTTCGCCGGCATTGATCATCTTGTAGGACTGGAACGAGAAACACCCGGCTCGCCCGATGGTGCCGATGTTGCGCCCATGCCAGGTGGTGCCCAGAGAATGCGCCGCGTCCTCGATCACCGGAATGCCGCGCGCCTCGCAAAGCGCCATGATCGCGTCCATGTCCGAGGTATGGCCGCGCATGTGGCTGATGATCACCGCCGCAATATCCTGCTCGAGCCGCGCCGCGAAATCGGCCAGAGCGATGCGGTAATTCTCGCCCACCTCGCACAGCACCGGGACGCAATCGGCATGCACCACCGAGGAGGGCACCGCGGCGAACGTGAAGCCGGGGATCAGCACCCGCGCGTCGCGGGGCAGGCCGAGCGCCTTCAGCGACAGGAACAGCGCCGCCGAGCAGGACGAGACCGCCAGCGCGTACTTGCTGCCGATCAGGGCGGCGAATTCCGCTTCGAGCAGCGCCACCGGCGCGTCCTGCGGGGCGGTATAGCGGAACAGATCGCCCGAGCTCAGCAGCGCGTCGAGCGCGGCGCGGGCAGCCTCGGGGATCGGTTCGGCTTGATGGACGTCGGGCACCAGCGGCATATTTCGATTCCCTTAACTCGCGCTTTCAATAATCTAAAACAACAAGGTGACCCTGCCAAGACACTCCCTGCCAGCGGGGCGCGAATTCGCCGATGGGAGGTGCGTGAGGAGGCGCTCAGACCCCGAGCCGGTCGCGCATCGCGAACCAGGTCATCGCCAGGGTCAGGAGCGGCGTGCGCAACGCCGGCCCGCCCGGAAAGGCGGGGGCGGGGACCCGCGCCATGGTGTCGAAGCCGTCGGTCTGCCCCCGGATCGCCAGCGCCATCAGCTGGCCGGCATGGGTGGCGGTGCCGACCCCGTGGCCGGAATAGCCCGAGGCCGACAGAACGTTCGGCGCCAGGCGCGCCAGGAAGGGCATCCGCTTCATGGTGATCGCCAGGGTGCCGCCCCAGGCATAGTCCAGCGGCACGTCCCGCAGATGGGGGAACACCTTCAGCATAGGCTTGCGCACCACCGCCCGGATATCCGACGGGAAGCGATAGCCATAGCTTTCGCCGCCCCCGAAAAGCAGCCTTCCGTCGGCGCTGAGGCGGAAATAGTTGACCACGAACTTGCTGTCCGCGACCGCCACGTTCCTTGTGAGCACCCGGTCCGCCTCGGCCCCCAGTGGCTGCGTGGCGACGATGAAGTTGTTGATCGGCATCACCCGCGCCGCGACCTTGCGGCTGAGCCCGCCGAGATAGCCGTTGCAGGCCAG
>JAGRMU010000069.1:4026-5443 GCA_020441165.1 Sedimentitalea sp. | reverse complement strand
AAGTTGAGCGGATGCAGATGCGCCGCGCCGCGGTCCAGAACGCCGCCCCTGTAGTCGGGCGAGGGGCAGAGCGCGTGGCAGGCCTCGGCATCGAGGATCTCGAGCGCATCATAGCCATAGCGGTCTTGCAGCATGCCCGCGTAGTCGTGCAGATGCGCCACTTCCGAGGCGGTCGAGCCGGTCCAGGCGACGCCGGGCTTCAGGTCGCAGTCGATGCCGTGGCGCGCGATCAGCGCCTTGACCAGATCCTTGGCCTCCTCGCCCAGCTGCCAGAGCCGTGTCGCCTCCGCCGCGCCGACCAGCCGTTCCAGATCGTCCTGATGCATCCGCTGGCCGCTGCCGAGCTGCCCGCCGTTGCGCCCCGAGGCGCCGAAACCGACCCGGTGCGCCTCCAGCAGCACCACGTCCATCCCCGCCTCGGCCAGATGCAGCGCCGCCGAGAGACCGGTATAGCCGGCTCCGATGACGCAGACATCGGCCCGTGTCTCGCCGCGCAAGGGCGCGAAACGCTCCAGCGGGCTGGCGGTCGCGGCATACCAGCTGTCCGGATAGCCGCCGCGCCGGTCGTTGGAATAAAGAAGGTCCATCGCCCCCCGCTTTCGCGGCAAGGAAAGCTCTCCCTGCCGCTTCATCTTTGCAAAAATACTCACCTGCCCGCGCCGGAAGCAAAGCCCGGCGCGGACGCGGTCGCGCCTCACACGTTCAGCAACAGGTGCTCGCGCTCCCAGGGCGAGATCACCCGCAGGAAATCCTCGTACTCGGCACGTTTCACGATGCTGTAGACGCGGGCGAACTCGGGATGCAGGACCTCGTGCAGCGCTGTGGACTCGTCGAAGAGGTCCAGCGCATCGCCCATCACCTGCGGGAAATCGCCGTCGCCCTCATAGGCATCGCCCTTGAACTGCTTGCTCGGACGCAGCTCGTTCATCATCCCCAGGTAACCGCAGGCCAGCGACACCGCGATCCCGAGGTAGGGGTTGCAGTCCATCCCGGCGATCCGGTTCTCGACCCGCCGCGCGGCGGGGCTGGAGAGCGGCACGCGGATGCCCGTGGTGCGGTTGTCGCGCCCCCATTCGAGGTTGATCGGTGCCGCCTGGCCCTTCACGTAGCGCCGATAGCTGTTCACATAGGGCGCCATCACCGCCAGCCCGGCCGGCATGTGGGTCTGCAGCCCGCCGATGAAGTTGAAGAAGGCGTCGGTCTCGCCGCCCTGGGGCCCCGAAAAGATGTTCTGGTCGGTCTCGCGGTCGATCACCGAATGGTGGATGTGCATGGCGCTGCCCGGCTCGTCGGCGATCGGCTTGGCCATGAAGGTGGCGAAACAGTCGTGGCGCAGGGCGGCCTCGCGGATCAGGCGCTTGAAATAGAACACCTCGTCGGCCAGCTTGACCGGATCGCCGTGGCGCAGGTTGATCTC
>JAGRMU010000069.1:0-3959 GCA_020441165.1 Sedimentitalea sp. | reverse complement strand
AGATGTCGTCGATCACCGGGCCGAACTCGTCCACCGCGGTCATCGAATAGGCCTGTCGGGCGGCGGCCGGGCGGCCCGAGCGGCCCATCATCGGCTCGATCTGCTTGGCCGGGTCGATGTTGCGGGCGACCAGGTAGAACTCCATCTCGGGCGCGACGATCGGCTCCCAGCCCTGCGCGCGGTAGAGATCGACCACGCGCTTGAGCACGTTGCGCGGGCTGTAGGGGATCACCTTGCCGTTGCGGTCCTCGGCGTCATGGATGACCTGCAGCGTCCAGTCGCCGGTCCAGGGCGCGGCGGTGGCGGTGGTCATGTCCGGACGCAGGATCATGTCGCGCTCGATGAACCCCTCGGCGCCGGCGGCCTCGCCCCAGTCGCCGGTAATGGTCTGGAAGAAGATGCTGTCGGGCAGGTGGAACATCGTCTGGCGGGCGAACTTGCTGGCCGGAACCGCCTTGCCGCGGGCGATGCCGGGCAGGTCCGAGATGATGCATTCCACCTCGTCGAGGCGCCGGCCTTCAAGGTAGGCCTGCGCGGCTTCGGGAAGCTGGTCGAGAAGATCGGCCATCAGGCCCTCGCTTTCTTGAAGAATTCCGCCATCTTGTCGGCGATCACCGCGTTGTCGGTCTTGTCCTGCAGCCGGCGCGTCGCGTCCTCCAGCAGCGCGTCTGGCACCACCCCGCGCCCGCGGGTGCGGATCAGATCGCCGATGAAGCCGGTGTCGTATTCGGGATGCGGCTGGATCGTCCAGATGGTGTCGCCATAGGCCAGGACCGCGTTCTCGCAAAAGGCGTTGCCCGACAGCACCTCGGCACCCTCCGGCAGCTCGGTCACCTGGTCCTGGTGCCAGGCGTTGAGGGTCAGGGTCTGGCCGTCGATCTGGTATTCGGTGGGGCCGACCGCCCAGCCTTGGCCGAATTTCTCGACCTTGCCGCCAAGCGCCTGGGCGATGATCTGGTGGCCGAAGCAGACGCCGACCAGCGGCACGCGGCGCGCGTGGATCTGGCGGATCAGCTCTTCCAGCGGCGCGATCCAAGGGTGATCCTCGTAGGCGCCGTGGCGCGAGCCGGTGATCAGCCAGCCATCGGCGGCCTCGGGCCCGGTCGGGAACTGGCCATCGACCACGGCGTAGGTGTCGAAGGTGAAGCCGCGCCCGCCCAGCAGGCGGGCGAACATCTCGTCGTAATCGCCGGTCCGTTCGACCAGTTGGTCGGGGGCGTGTCCGGTCTGCAGAATGCCGATCTTCATGGGTCTCGCTCGTGTGGTCTTGGGCAGGCGCCTTGCGGGGTCGAGGTCAGACGGTCTCGAGATAGATCTCGACCCGCTCGTTCGGCGTCAGGTCTTCCATATAATGCAGCTCCTGCCGTTTGGTCAGGACAAAGTTGCGGATCAGCTCGGGGTTGAAGATGCGCTCGACCTCGGGGCTCTTTTCGAAAGCGTCGATGGCGCTGGTCCAGTCCGAGGGGATCTGCGGCAGGTCCGCGGCATAGGCGTTGCCGGTGATCGGGGCGGGCGGTTCCTGACCGTCCTCGATCCCGTTCAGCGCGGCGCCGAGGATGGCCGCGACCATCAGGTAGGGGTTCACGTCGCCGCCCGCGACGCGGTGCTCGATCCGGCGTGCCGACGGGTTGCCGCTGGGAATGCGGATCGCCGAGGTGCGGTTCTCGTAGGCCCAGCTGATGCCCGTGGGCGCGTGCGCGCCGGGGACCATGCGATCATAGCTGTTCGCGTGCGGCGCGAAGACCAGCGTGCAGCCGGGCATCGCCGCCAGACAGCCCTGAACGGCGTGACGCAGGGTGTCGCTGCCCTTCTGGGTTCCATCGTCGAAGATGTTCTTGCCGTCTCTGTCGAGCACCGAGAAATGCATGTGCAGGCCCGAGCCCGAGTAATCCTCGTAGGGCTTGGCCATGAAGCTGGCGGCGAAGCCGTGGCGCCGGGCGAGCCCCTTGACCAGCATCTTGAATAGCCACGCATCGTCGGCCGAGCGCAGCGCATCGTCCCCATGCATCAGGTTGATCTCGAACTGGCCCAGCCCGGCCTCGGAGATCGCGGTGTCGGCGGGGATGTCCATTTCCTCGCAGCCGTCATAGAGATCGGTGAAGAAGCTGTCGAACTGGTCGAGGGCGCGGATCGAGAGCGTCTCGGCGGCCTTGCGGCGTTTTCCCGAACGCGGCGAGACCGGCACCTGCAGGTTCCGCCCAGAATCGTCGATCAGGAAGAATTCCAGCTCGAGCGCGGTGACCGGGGTCAGCCCGCGCGCCTTGTAGCGGTCCAGCACCGCCCGCAGCGCCTGGCGCGGATCGCCCTGGTAGGGGCGGCCGTCCTCGTGGAACATCCAGATCGGCAAGAGCGCAGTCGGCGCATCGAGCCAGGGCATCGGCATGAAGCCGCGCTCGGTCGGGCGCAGCACGCCATCGGCGTCGCCGCTGTCGAAGACCAGCGGGCTGTCGTCGATATCCTCGCCCCAGATGTCGAGGTTCAGCACCGACATCGGGAAGCGGGTGCCGTCCTTGACCACCTTGTCGGCAAAGCGGGTCGGGATGCGCTTGCCGCGCGGCTGGCCGTTGAGATCGGCGGCGGCGACGCGGATCGTGCGCACCTGGGGGTTCTTGCGGAGCCAGTTGTCCATCTTCGTCACCTGTCAGCGGCGGTCCCGGCGGATCGGCGGCGCACTCCCGCGCGGCGCGATCCGGAGACGGCCCATACCCTTGGTCCTGTTATGATCATATTGCGGGTCCGCTGAAATACCCCTGAAAGCGTGCGAATGCGGCATCAGGGTCCGTCTGCAGAAAAATTTGATCAAAAAATGAATACTACCGGATCAGATTGGGACGCAAGCGAATTCTTTGCCGGACTTCCTGCGGCAGGTGGCGGTTGAGCCGCCGGTTGATCAGCCCGAAAACGGTGACGATGAGCATGGTGAAGAGAATGAAATACCCCGCGAGGATCGGGTAGGGAACGAAGGGGTTGAAGGTCTTGTCAGCGAAATAGCTGGCGTAATAGAGCGCGTCGCCGCGCTGCTGCCAGGCCGGAAAGCCCGAGAAGAAGACCAGCGTGGTGGCGTGGAAGAGAAAGATCGCCTCGTTGGAATAGGCCGGCCAGGCCAGGCGCAGCATGGTCGGCCAGACGATGCGCCGGAACCGCGGCCAGCCGGACATGCCATAGGCGTCGGCGGCCTCGATGTCGCCCTTGGGAATCGAGCGCAGCGCGCCATAGAAGATCTCGCCCGAATAGGCGGCGGTGTTGAGAAAGAGCACGATCAGCGCCCCCAGCCAGGCGGCGGTGAAGGGGTCGAAGGCGGGGCTGACCCCCTTCAAGCTGAGAAAGAGGAAATAGGCAAAGAAGAACTGTATGAAGAGCGGCGAGCCGCGGAACACGAAGATGAACCACTCCGCCGGCTTGCGGATCCAGACATGCCGCGATCCCTTGCCGACCGCGAGCGCCGTGGCGAAGAAGAAGCCGGTCACCAGCGCCATGACCCCGAAATAGACGTTCCAGATCATCCCCGAGCCGATCAGCGTGAACTGCTCGCAGAGGGTGAAATCGTCCCTGGGCAGCAGCCGTTCGCCGATGCCGATCGAGCGCAGCCCGTAGTCTTGGATGGTCTGCAGGCAGCTCATGCCGCGGCCCTGCGCTGCGCTTCGCCGCCGGTGGTGGCCTGGCCGTGGGTGAGACGCTTCATCAGCCGCTCGAGCAGCACCTCGGAGACCCGGGTGAAGGCGAGGTAGAAGACCAGCAGGAAGAGGAAATACCACATCCGCCAGTCGCCATGGGGATAGTCAGTGAAGCGCGGCGTCTTGGTGCCGCCCAGCTCACGCGCCCAATAGACGATGTCCTCGATGCCCAGCAGGAAGAGGAGCGGGGTGGCCTTGATCAGCACCATCCAGAGGTTTGACAGGCCCGGCAGCGCATAGACCCACATCTGCGGCACCAAGATCCGCCAGAAGGTCTGGCGGCGG